>JAHCKI010000229.1 GCA_026125865.1 Rhodospirillales bacterium | reverse complement strand
GCCAAGGGTGTCATCGGTCTATGGCCGGCCAATACCATCGGCGATGATGACATCGAAGTGTATGCCGACAGTACCCGAACAAGCGTCCGCGCCGTCATCCACACTCTGCGTCAGCAAATGAATCGCGAACGGGCCGACCGGCCCAATCTGGCGCTGGCCGATTTCGTCGCCCCCAAGGAAAGCGGCGTTGCCGACTACATCGGCGCCTTCGCGGTCACGACGGGCCATGGCGTAGACGAAATGGTTGACGAATTCGAGACCGTTCACGACGATTACAGCGCGATCATGGTCAAGGCCCTTGCCGACCGTCTCGCCGAGGCTTTTGCCGAACGCCTGCACGAGCGCGTCCGCAAAGAGATTTGGGGCTATGCCTCCGGTGAACACCTTACCAACGAAGACCTGATCGCGGAGAAGTATACAGGCATCCGGCCGGCGCCCGGCTATCCCGCATGCCCCGACCACACGGAAAAGCGCACGCTGTTTGATCTCCTGGGCGCGGAAGAAAACGTTGGCATCACCCTCACCGACAACTTCGCCATGGTGCCCGCAGCCTCCGTCTCCGGCTTCTACTTCAGTCACCAGCAAAGCCGATACTTCGGCCTTGGGCGCATTCACCGCGACCAAGTGGCCGACTACGCCAACCGCAAGGGGCTGTCAATCGCCGAAGCGGAACGCTGGCTCGCTCCCAACCTCGCATACGATCCAGGTCTGACGGAAAAGTAAATGACGAGCAGGCGCCCCCCCATGTTTCACCGACAAGAGTGATCTGGTTCATAGTCGCCGACGTTTCGCGCTCGTAGCCTCAATCCCAACAATCGAAGCTGAACCCGGTTCCGCTCGTTGGACCGCGAGTTCCTGTGACGATGACACAGTGGCGAGGGTAGTGATGGTCAATCCGCAACGGATCGATGCTGTCGACAGGCCAAGCGTTGATCCACGACCAAATTTGGCGATCGATCGACAGCATCGATTCTTCGGCGCAAAAAACGTGTTCTTGGTGATTGTCCTCGCCGTGCAGATCCTGTTGCCGGTGCTGTTCCTGAGCGAAGCCGCGGACCAAATACCAACGCCCAAATTATTCCAACGCGGCGCAGGCGCGTTGGATTCGGATGCACGCCTCCTCCAATGCTGCCGTTGATGTCGCATAGGATATGCGGAAATAGGGTGACAGACCGAAGGCCGACCCCTGTACCGCGGCTACTCCTTCTGCCTCCAACAGGTAGGTGATGAAATCATCGTCGGATTCGATCGTTTTTCCATCGGGTGTTCTCTTGCCAATGACTCCGGCGCACGAAGGATAGACATAGAAAGCACCCTCCGGGGTCGGGCAATGCAGTCCTTCGGCTTGGTTCAACATGGAAACAACCATATCGCGCCGCTCTTTGAATATGGCGTTGTTGGCAGAAATGAAGCTATGCGGCCCGTTCAATGCGGCGAGCGCCGCTGCTTGAGAGATCGAACAGGTATGGGTCGTGGATTGCGACTGTACCTTATTCATCGCCTTGATCAGGTCGATGGGACCGGCGGCATAGCCGACGCGCCAACCGGTCATGCAGTACGCCTTGGAGCAACCGTTCAGTGTCAGCGTGCGCTCGTAGAGACTTGGCTCCACCTGGGCAGCTGTGGTGAAACGGAAATCGTCGTAGATGACGAATTCGTAAATGTCGTCGGTCATCACATGCACATGGGGATGCCGCACGAGAACGTCGGTGATCGCCTTGAGTTCGGCCTCGGTATAGGCGGCGCCGGTTGGATTGGATGGTGAATTGAGGATGACCCACTTTGTTTTCGGCGTGATGGCCTTGTCAAGGTCGGCGGGATCAAGGCGGAATCCAGACTCGACGGAACACGGAACAATCACGGGGTCGCCATGGGCGAGGTGGACGATATCCGGATAGGAAACCCAATAGGGCGCCGGGATGACGACCTCGTCACCGGCGTCCAATGTTGCCAACATGGCGTTGAAGATGATCTGCTTGCCGCCGCAGCCGACCGTCACCTGGTCCGGCGTGTATTCCAATTCGTTGTCTCTCTTGAACTTTGCGCAAATGGCCTGGCGCAGCGCCAAGGTGCCGGCGACCGCCGTGTAGCGTGTTTCGCCGGCGTCGATCGCCGCCTTCGCCGCATTGCCGATGTGAGCCGGCGTGTCGAAGTCGGGCTCGCCGGCGCCAAGGCCGATGACATCACGACCGGCAGCCTTGAGTTCCGCCGCCTTCTGGGTGGCGGCAATCGTTGGCGATGGCTTAATCCGACCGATTCGCTGGGCGAGAAAGGACATAACGTAGACTCCAAAGACAACGAAAATATTGAAAGTGTTCGGCAGAGTAGTCGCCGCCGCTCACGGCGGCAACGGGACCTATTTTACGATTTGAGATTAATCGCCGATCAAGGACCTCGAACTCAGGCTTCTTCGTCTCGAGTTACCAGTGTTCCGGCGCCGTGTTCGGTGAATAGTTCGAGAAGTACGGCATGTGGCGTTCGCCCATCAACGATCACGGCGCCTTCGACCCCCTCATGAATAGCAGCGAGGCATGTTTCGACCTTCGGAATCATTCCCCCTTTGATGGTGCCATTCTCCAAGTAACGTTTAGCTTCCGTCACCGTCATCTCCGGAATGAAGGCACCGTACTCATTCAATACGCCCTGCACATCCGTCAGCATCAAGAGCCGCTTCGCACCAACCGCGGCAGCAATGCAGCCGGCGACCGTGTCGGCGTTGATGTTCAGCGTCTCTCCCCTGCTGCCCGAACCGATGGGCGCGATCACCGGTGTGATGTCCGAGCGGGCATAAAAATCGAGAATATGCGGATTGATCTCCGCCGGTTCACCGACCAGGCCCAAATCCAGGATACGTTCGATATTGGAATCGGGGTCCCGTTTGGTCCGACGCAGCTTGTTGGCGCGGATGAGATTGCCGTCCTTGCCGGAGAGCCCGACCGCGAAGCCACCGGCGGAGTTGATCTCCGAGACGATCTGTTTGTTGATCTTTCCGGCCAGTACCATCTCGACCACTTCGACGGTTTCCGGGTCGGTCACGCGCAAGCCGTCAATGTACTCGCTCTTGATTTTCAGGCGCTCCAACATCTGTTCGATTTGCGGTCCACCGCCGTGAACCACGATGGGATTGGTTCCCACTTGCCGCAAGAGAACGATGTCCCGGGCGAACAGCCTCGCCAGTTCGGGGCTACCCATGGCGTGGCCGCCATACTTGATGACGAACGTCTTTCCCGCATGTTTCCGCATGTAGGGGAGCGCTTCGGACAAAAGCCGCGCCTGCGCCACCCATTCTTCCCGCGTCTTCATCCGTTTTTCGCCCATGACTCGATACCTTCTCCTCGGACAAACTTCGCTTGCCTGAGTGCGCCGTAACCTATCCCCAACACCAGCCTATTGCGAAGGCGTTGCAGGTTCCGATTGAGAGTTCGGGCACAACAGTTCCGCGATCGCCGCGCGCAGGTTGGGGATTCCGATACCGGTGCTTGCGCTCGTGGTCAAGATGCCGGGATAGGCCGCTGCATGCCCCATTAATTCGTGCTCTGTTTTTTCTCGACACCTTTCCAGCGCCGAAGTCCCCGGTTTGTCGCTTTTTGTCAGCACAGCTTGAAAGGACACGGCCGCCGCATCCAGCATCCGCATGATGTCACGATCCACGGCCATAATCCCATGCCGCGAGTCGATCAATAGAAGGACGCGGCGAAGCGTTGGTCGTCCTCGAAGATAGCTCCGGACCAACCGCGTCCACCGATCAACCGAGGCCTTCGGTGCGCGAGCATAGCCATATCCCGGCAAGTCCGTGAGCATCAATTTTTCGCCAAGGTCGAAAAAGTTGAGTTGCTGTGTCCGCCCCGGCGTATTGGAAGTCTTAGCAAGATTTTTACGCCCAGTCAGCGCATTGAGCAATGTCGACTTACCCACATTCGAACGGCCCGCGAACGCTATTTCCGGCATCGCGGAGAGCGGTGTCTGCTCGATCGACGCCGCACCGATTATAAAGGTGCATGGCATTGCGAACAGGCGACGACCATACTCCCGCAATTCAGCGTCACGATCGTCGCTGGCGGGAGCCATGCTCACGGGTGCCGCTGAGGCCAGCACCGACTCAGGTTTTGGCCGGCTTGACTACACCGGCACGGCGCATGATGACCCACTGCTGCAGGATCGACAGAACGTTGTTCCATGTCCAATAGATCACCAAGCCCGCCGGGAACCGCGCCAGCATGATCGTGAAAACCACGGGCAGCGCCATAAAAATCTTTGCCTGCACCGGATCGGGCGGCTGAGGGTTGAGCTTTTGCTGCAAGAACATGGTGATGCCCATGACCAACGGCCAAGCGCCAATCATCAGCATATCGGGTGGCTGCCAAGAAACGAGGCCGAACAAATTGAACATGGTGGTAGGATCTCTTGCCGAAAGATCCTGGATCCAGCCAAAAAACGGTGCGTGTCGCATTTCGATAGTCACGAATAGCACCTTGTAAAGTGAAAAGAAGACTGGAATCTGGATAAGCATCGGCAGGCAACCCGACGCAGGGCTTACTTTTTCACGCTTGTAAAGCGCCATCATTTCCTGATTGAGGCGGGTCTTGTCATCAGCGAATCGTTCCCGCAGTTTCACCATTTCTGGTTGCAATTTTCGCATTTGACTCATGGCGCGATAGG
>JAHCKI010000228.1 GCA_026125865.1 Rhodospirillales bacterium | reverse complement strand
ATACGGGCGGGCTTGGCGCGGGATTTCGCTACCGTCAGCCCGAAAAACTTGGTTAACAGTTAACAGTTAACAGAGCCCGACGCGGCGGGGATTTTACCAGCCGTTTCAAAGCGATAAGAGAACGCCACCGGTGTTAACCAGGGCTGTTAACCGACGGCCCCATGGTTAACAGTTGACCCCGTTAGTTAACAGCCAGCGCCGGCGCCCTGGTTAACACCCCCTTTGCGGAAACGACGAGAACCGATGGCCCGCATCAGCCAGCGCCGGTACGCCCAACGTGTCGGCGTCTCCCATGTCTACATCAACCGTCTGGTGCGCGAGGGGAAGCTGCCCGCGGACAGCGATGGCCGAATCGATGCGGACGAGGCGGATCGTGTTTTCGCCGCCTATCGCGAACCAGCGCGGCCGAGCCGGCGCGATGTTCCGAACACCGGTGTTCGCAACCCAGACGCAGAGCCGCCGTCGCGGTCAGCGGCCGAGCTGCCCCTGCCTTCTTCGGGAAACCCAACAGGCGGTGATTTGCCGACCCTGCTCCTCAAGACCCGCATCAAGAGCGAGGCCGAGCGGGGTAAGCTTCTGGAACTGAAGGCCAAGGTCGAGACCGGCAAGTATGTCGACACCGACGAAGTGAAGGTGGCGGCGTTCAACAAGGGACGGATCGTCCGCGACAATCTGCTCAATGTCGCGGGGCGACTGGCGGCGGTTGTGGCCGCGGAAAGCAATGAGCGGCGCTGCTTCGAATTGATCGACGGTGAGATCCGCCATGCGATCGTTGCTCTGACAGGAGATGAGAGCGATGAATGAAACCGCTTCCAATGGCTTGCACGACTTGGCTGAGGATCTCGCCACGCTGATGACAGAGGCCTGGGTGGCAGCCAAACCGGAAATCGACGCGGCCCGGGAGGCCGGCGGTCATGCCGCCGCAGTGGCCGTTGTCCATCGGGTCCTGACTGAGTCCATCGAAGAAATCGTCAACGAGGTGTTGCCAGCGTTGGCGGCAGCACCGGATCGAAACCCTCCCCCGGTTTCGTAACCATTCTTTTTGCCGTGCCTACCGGCTACCCCTGCACCCGCTCCCCCGACATGGGTATGAGCGTGAGGGACTGGCCGGCACACCTCGCAACGTTCAGATCCAAAGTATATCGACGATGAAATCCTTCGAGCCGCGCATCGAATGGCGCGATCCCAACACGCTGACCCCCTACTCCAACAACGCCAAGACCCACCCGCGGGAGCAGATCGATAAGATTGCCGCCTCCATCGCCGGCTTCGGTTTCGATCAGCCGATCGTCATCGATGCCGACGGGGTGATCATCAAGGGTCACGGCCGCCGCGAGGCGAGTCTCAGGTTGGGTCTTGACCAGGTGCCGGTGCTGGTGCGCAGCGACTTGTCTGTGGCCGAGATCAAGGTCGCCCGCATTGCCGACAACAAGACCGCCGAGAGCCCGTGGGACGAAGAGATCCTGCGCCTGGAGCTGGAGACCCTGGTTGGGGACGATTTCGACATCAGCCTCACCGGCTTCGATCTAGACGAGATCGATCGGCTGCTGCAGGAATCCGACGAAGACGGCGGCGCCGGGCTCACCGAAGACGACGCGGTGCCCGAGGTTCAGGACGAGCCGGTGTCGAAGCCCGGCGACCTCTGGATCCTTGGCAACCATCGCCTGCTGTGCGGCGATGCCACCGTGCTCGGCGACGTCGAGCGTCTGATGGACGGTCAGCTGGCCGACATGACCTTTTGCGATCCTCCATATAATGTCGACTACGGCAATCCGAGCGATCATCGCAAGACAGCGGATCGGCGCATCCTCAACGACAACTTGGGCGAGGGCTTTCTGAACGATGATCAAATGCGGTCATGGCCGTCGCTCGAGAGATACGCATATGGTCGAATTTCGAATGCTCTCCACCAGCTTTCCTATGGGAGTCGATAGTAGCGCCGCGCCAGGCGCTCGGCCTCGCGCATGGCTTCGCGGGGCGATTTGGCGCCGGAGGCAGCCTGGGCGACCATGTCGACAACGATGTAGTCCAACATCGCCGCTGCCGAGCCGGTGCCAAGCGGCCCGGCGTACCCGTTCCAAAGCATGCGCGCGGTGCAATCTCGGTAAGGCGCTACTCTTGGATCCTGGCTCCACACCGGATTGTCCTCGTAGGCACGGAGTGGCTGTGTGACGTAGCCGAGCGATGCCCGCTGCCACCGCTCGTATTGCTCGCGCTCCCACATGAATTGCAGGTACGCCTTGGCGGCGTTGGGATACGGCGTGTGGTTGAACACCATCGCCTGGGAGATCAGGAACAACTCGGTCGGGGAACCAACCGGACCGACGGGGAAGTTTGCGTGCTGGATGTCGTCGGCGATCGCCTGCATGGCCGGATCTGTCGCATTTTTCGCCGCGTAATAGATGGAAACACCGTTGCCGGTCAGGCTGATGCGACCCGCGAGAAACGCTTCATTGTTGTCGGCGTCGAGCCAGGCAGTCGTCCCTGGAACGAACGTCTGATACAGCTCGCGGGCGTACTCCAGCGCGGCCAGCGTCTGCGCGCTGTCGATGACCACCCATCCCTGAAGATCGACGAGCTTGCCGCCGAACGCCCACAGCGCCCAATGGGCAAAAACGCTGGCATCGCCGATCGAGCGGCCGAGGACGAAGCCGGGAGGCGTGCCGTTTTCGGCCAACGTCTGGCATAATTTTAGAAATCCGCCCGTATCCGTCGGGAAGACCTCGAAGCCCGCGGCCGCCACGTGAGAAGCGCGATACACCACGCATGAGCCGGCCACGCCGAGGGGAAGTGCAATCCACTCGTCGAGAACGCCGGTCGCATACTGCTTGCATACCGGGTACCAGTCCCCGTACTTGGCCCCAAGCCCGACGGCGACATCGGTGAGGGGCACCAGCCGGTCGTGAAAAAGGTGGGGATCGTCGTACCAGCCAAAGACGATGTCCGGTCCGCTCCCGCGATCAGCGACTGTCGCCGCTTTCTCCCGCACGGCCTGCCAGGGCACGTACTCCACATCGACCGAAACCCCAGTGGCCTTTGCGAAATTCCCGGTATTGGACTGCCATAGTTCGCTGTCTCCGGCGACAAAGCTCTCCCAGCGAAGGACATGCAGGGAGGCTCCGGGCTCCGGCTCGAGAACAAGCTCTTGAGCCGATGCCCGACGTCCAAAAGAGAGGAGGCCACCCGCCATCGCAAGGGCAGTCCCGGTTTTCAGGACATCGCGTCTTGTCAGTTCGCTCATGACCTTCTCTCCATCCACTACCGCGTTTTCGACCCCATTGCCGAAGTCATCAATCACCGAATCCGCTTCCCACGGCCTCTCGTCGTGGCGATTGACATCGCTCGCTGATCCGACGAGCCCGTTCCGCAATTGCGTTCCAGGCGCCGTCGTTAACGTCCGTGTCGGGTGCCATCCACGAGCCTCCCGCGCAGACCACGTTGGGGCGTTTCAAGTACTCGTCGAGCGTGTCCTCGCAAATACCTCCTGTCGGGCAGAACAAAACGTCGCGAAACGGCCCGGCAAAACTGTCAATGGCCGCTCTGCCTCCCATGGCATCCGCCGGAAAGAACTTGAGGTGGCGGAATCCGTACGCGCGCGCCTGCATGATTTCAGAGGCGGTGGCAACGCCCGGAAGAAATGGCAAACCGTCTTCCGCAATGGCCGACGCCAGCTCCGTCGTCAGTCCGGGGCTGACCCCGAAAGCGGCGCCAGCGCTGCGGGCATTCTTCAGATCCCGGGCATCGAGGACGGTGCCGGCGCCAGCGATGGCCCGGGGTACCGCCTCCCGGATACGCCCGATCGCTTCCGCCGCAACTCCGGTGCGAAGGGTGATCTCCAGGACCCTCAGGCCACCTTCGACCAGGGCTTCGGCCAACGGCACGGCATCCTCGACGCGCTGAATCGTCAACACCGGGATGACCGGCGCCGTCCTCAGGATCGAGTCCAGCTGCAAGGGCGCGTCGTAGCGTGTCATGTCACGATCCTTTGGTTGGGACTGGGTATGAGGTCAAACAAGGGCGGCATTGCCTTTCTTGGAATGACGGCACCGGGATGCCGGATCACCGCACCCGCCAAGCGATGCCCGGCCCGGGCGGCGTCCTCTGGCGCAGCACCCATCAGCCGGGCGGCAAGATAGCCTGCGTTGAACGAGTCGCCGGCCGCCGTGGTGTCGACCGGATCGACGACACTCTCGACGCCGATCACGTGAGTTCGGTCGGACATTGCGACCAGGCAGCCCAGGCTTCCGTCTTTGACCACGACCTCCTCGACCCCGGCCTTGAGATATCGCTGTGCGCAACCCGGACCGTCGGCGTCTCCGTACAGGAGCCGCTCGTCATCCAAGGTCGGGAGGACGATATCAACCCGCTGGATCATCGCATCGAACGCCGCCCGTGTCGTCGCCACATCGGGCCATCCCGCCGGCCGGTAGTTGCCGTCAAACGCCACCCGGCAGCCCCTAGCGCGGGCCTCGTCTAGGGCGGAGAACAGCTTCGTCAAACCGCGCTCCGAGTACAATGAAAGGGTAATTCCCGAGAGGTAGATCAGATCAAACCGCTGCAGCTCTTCGGCGACGCGTGGACCTGCGTCCAATTCAAAGATCTCCCGGGCGGGCGACCTGTCCCGCCAGTAAAAGAACGTCCGTTCCCCCACCGCGTCGGTCCT
>JAHCKI010000227.1 GCA_026125865.1 Rhodospirillales bacterium | reverse complement strand
GAATCGATGGTGGTTTCCTCTACCCTTTGTTGATACTATATGTTGACGGTTGCTCGGTGTTCGATGCTATATAGTCATACACCGTCACCCATGAGCCCTTGTTCGAGGAAGGGAACACGCTGTCCATGGACGATCTGTTTCAGTCCGCCGCCGGCCCTGAAAGAAGCTACACGGCCAAGGACATCGAGGTTCTGGAAGGCCTCGACCCCGTTCGCCGCCACCCGGCCATGTACATTGGTGGAACCGACGAACGCGCTTTGCACCATCTGGTCGCCGAGCTGTTGGACAATGCCATGGACGAAGCGGTCGCCGGTCAGGCCAACCGCATCGAGTTGGAGCTGAATGACGGCGGCACCGTCACGGTGCGGGACAACGGCCGCGGCATTCCTATCGATCCTCACCCCAAACACAAAAAGCCGGCGTTGGAGGTGATTCTCACGACCCTGCATTCCGGCGGCAAGTTTTCCAACAAGGTGTACCACACGTCCGGCGGTCTGCATGGCGTCGGGCTGTCGGTGGTGAACGCGCTTGCCGATACATTGACCGTCGAAGTAGCGCGCGATCGCATCCTGTGGGTGCAGAAATACGCCCGCGGCAAGCCCCTGGGTTCCCTTGAGAATCGCGGCGGAGTCCAAAACCGGCGCGGCACCACGGTGACGTTTCACCCCGATCCGGAAATTTTCGGTGAAAAGGCCAAGTTTCGGCCGGCCGAACTCTACCGCATGGCCCGCTCCAAGGCGTATCTCTTTCGCGGTGTCGAGATCCGCTGGACCTGTGATCCCGAACTTCTCGGCGACCAGGACGCGACACCGGCAACGGACGTCCTGCATTTTCCGGGCGGGCTGCGGGACTATCTGCAGTCGGCGCTGGAGGGGCGTCCGACACTGACGCCGCAGCCCTTCGGCGGCCAAGCGGGATTTAACGGCTCGGGAAGCAACGGCGGTGCTTCGGGTAACGGGGCCGGTGGCGGCAAGGTCGAGTGGGCCATCGCCTGGCCCGCCGACGAGGAGTCGTTCCTCCGGTCATACTGCAATACGGTGCCGACACCCCAGGGGGGCACCCACGAAGCCGGCTTCCGCGCGGCGTTGACCAAAGCGCTGAAAAGCTACGCCGACCTGATCGGCAACCGGAGCGCCGGCAAATTGACGCCCGAGGACGTGACCGGCGGCGCCTGCGCCGTGCTTTCGGTATTCATCCCCGATCCCCAGTTTCAGGGTCAAACGAAGGAGCGACTCAACTCGACCGAAGCCACGCGGTTGGTTGAGTCGGTAGTGCGCGACCATTTCGACCACTGGCTGTCGGGCGCGCCCGATGTGGCCAAAGCGCTGCTGGAACGGGTCGTCGAGCGTTCCGAGACGCGGCTCCGCCGGCAGCAGGAAAAAAAGACCAAGCGCCAATCGGCGACCCGCAAACTCAGACTTCCCGGCAAGCTCGCCGATTGCAGCCGCACCACCGCCGCCGGCACGGAGATCTTCATCGTCGAAGGGGATTCCGCCGGTGGTTCGGCGAAAACCGCCCGCGACCGGGAAACCCAGGCGGTACTGCCGTTGCGTGGCAAGATTCTCAACGTGGCCAGCGCCTCCGGCGACAAGCTCAAGGCCAATCAGGAGTTGTCCAACCTGATCGAGGCAATCGGGTGCGGCACCCGCGGCCAGTTCGACGCCGCCGCGTTGCGCTACGAAAAGATCATCATCATGACCGACGCCGACGTTGACGGCGCCCATATCGCCGCGCTTCTGATGACGTTCTTTTTCAGAGAGATTCCGAAACTCATTGAAAACGGTAACCTTTATCTCGCGGTTCCGCCCTTGTACCGGCTCACGCAAGGAAGCCAGAGCCATTACGCCCGCGATGACGCCCACAAGGAGGAATTGCTCGCCAACACCTTCAAGGGGCGCAGCAAGGTGGAAATAAGCCGCTTCAAAGGACTCGGCGAAATGCCGCCGGCTCAACTGAAGACGACAACCATGAATCCGGCCACGCGCACCTTGCTGCAAGTTACGATTGCCGCCCAAAACGGCAACGGCGACGGCAGTAGCGACGCCACAATGGATGGTGACTTCGCCAGGGAAACGGCACAGCTTGTGGAAACCCTGATGGGTCGCAAACCGGAACTCCGTTTCGCCTATATTCAGGAGCACGCGCGTTTCGTCGAAGACGTGGACGTCTAGCCGAGAGTCATCGGGGATATATGCTCGCGGCACGAGGATGTTTTCTTTAAGGTGGAATTTTGGAGAAGGGTGGTTGTATTCTTCGGTTAATCAATAATGCCATGGAGATCGGGATGTTCGACGCGCGCAATCTTCTTGACCAATTAATCGGTTCCGGCATGAGCAACAGCGGCCGGCTAAGTCATGCCCTTGGGCCCGACGGCCTTCAGCGTGCCGGTGGCGGACTCGGCGATATGCTGAGCGGGATTCTCAGCGGCGGCGGCGCTGGTGGCGGCGCCCTCGGGGATCTCGCCGGCAAGGCTCAGGAGATGCTCGGCCAGGGCACCGACGCGGTACGCGGCAACTACCCCCTGGCGATCGGCGGTCTCGGTGCGCTGGCAGGCGCTCTTCTCGGTGGCGGCCGCGGCGCGGTCGGCGGCGGGGTGCTTGCCGTGCTCGGAAGCCTCGCCTATTCGGCACTCAGCAAGCAGGGAGGCGAGCAAGGCACGGAAGCCGCATCGGTCGAGGATCTCACCCAAAAGGCTCCCCTTGAAATGCGCGAGCCGCAAACGGTCGCCGAAGGCGAGCAACTGCAGAACAACGCCTTGGTCATTCTGCGTGCCATGATCAACGCCGCCAAAGCCGACGGCACCGTTGACGCCAACGAGGTCCAGAAGATCGCCGGTCATTTGCAGCAGTCGGGCGCGGATGGCGAGGCGCAGCAGTTCGTCATGACGGAAATGGCGAAACCGATGGATACCGACGGCATCGTCGCCGCCGTCGACAAACCGGAACTGGCGGTGGAAGTCTACGCCGCATCGCTTCTCGCCATAGAAGTCGATACTCCGGCGGAGCGGGAGTACATCAAGGATCTCGCGCAACGGCTGGGACTCGCCCCCGAGGCCGTTGACGAAATCCATCGGGCGCTGGGCGTATCGATATAGGATTCATAGACCCGGTTACCGTAAGATCTGGTCGGCTTACCGCTCGTAAATCGACGTGACGCGGTCTTTCCACGGTGTTGCACGGACACGTTCAATGAAGCGGCGGTCCGCCGTCATCAGGACACAATCTCGTTGCTCGGCGAGCGCCAAGTAGAAACAATCGTATGCGGGATGAGTCAAATTCATTGCAATTTGGCTCGCCCGTTGCGACAGCTGATCGTGTGAAACGCGCTCCGCGAACAAATGCGGTGCATTTTCCGCGATGATGTGAACTTGCTGCTCGGTGAGTTCGCCTTGTCGCCAGAGTCTCCAAGCGGCGTTGCAGAGTTCCGCAACGACGAGATCTGGTGCTATAAGCGGCTCGCCCGAGTTAACCAGCGCCGTTGCTTGGTCGCTGGCAAGTTCGTCAACGAAAACCTTGAGAGCGACTGATGCATCGACGACTCGTGTCACGACTCTTCCCGAACCGCCCGGATCACCTCCTCGGCCAATGTCCTGTGTTTCGCAGGTGTCAGTGCACGACACCGGGCCAGCTCCGCGAGCAGTTCCTTGCGGTCAGGCCTGCTCGCCACAGTCAGGACTTCCCGCAGTTCCTGTTCAAGCGAAACACCTTTTGCAAATGCGCGTTGCTTCAAAGACGCCACGACACTGTCATCAAGGTTTCGAACCAATACCTGCGCCATACGCGCCTCGCACTATTGATAGCTCAATGCTATCATACATCGAGATCTCCCACAAAGCGGCATTTGTCCTCAAACGCCAACTCGGAAATCGTGGTCGTGTAACCTGCTGTTTCGCTTTCGCGCCTCGTCGTGACTCACGCTCGCCGAATGAGATACTTGGTTGCGATGATGGCGGTATGCGGAGTTGATGGGGATCACTTCGTCCACCATCCTTGCCATCGCATTCGAGAAACCGGAAGTGGACTTGGTAAATCCAATACATCCTGTCGGCAAACTCGAACACTTACCCCAGTTGACCGTGGCAGTGTTTGTATTTCTTGCCGGAACCACAGGGGCAGGCGGCGTTGCGGGAAACGCGGCCCCAGGTGGTGGGATCATTGGGGTCCGGTGTACCGGTCGCTTGTCGGGACCGCACCGGCGCGGCTAACTCCCCTCCGGCGGCAGACTCACCGGCGGGTTCCGGTTCCGGCTCCAACGCCGGATCCTGACGGCTTTCGTGCATCTCGCGTTGTTGCAGGCGCTGCTCCTGGGCGCGGGCGACGGCCAGTTCCTCCTCGCCCGGTAGCTGCAGTTCCACGTGGGACAACACCAGCGTTACGCGCTCGCGGAGCCGATCCAGCATGTCCTCGAACAACCCGAAGGACTCGCGCTTGTATTCGTTGAGCGGATCGCGCTGGGCGTAGGCGCGAAGCCCAATGCCCTGACGAAGGTGGTCGAGATTGAGCAGATGCTCTTTCCAAATCTGGTCAAGAATTTGTAATAACAGACTCTTTTCGACCATCCGCATGATGTCGGTGCCGTAGTTGGCGGCCTTCTCGGCCATCCGGCGATCGGTGGCCTCATACAGCCGTTCGCGGATCTCGGCGTCGGCGATGCCCTCCTCTTGCGCCCAGT
>JAHCKI010000226.1 GCA_026125865.1 Rhodospirillales bacterium | reverse complement strand
CATGCGTTTCAGCTTCTACTGTCCCGGATCGGCGGAAATCTGGATCCCGTCAACAATGAACAAGGCAAACAATGGCGCCCGGCGGAACCCACCGACGGCTATTCTGACCCTGCCGAGTTGAATTTCGATTGGTGTCCCAAGAGCAAAATGCGATCAAGTCGAATCACTTGATCGCATAGGTTTGTTCTTGACCCCAAATTTCTAGCATGGAGGGTAGACGAGGTCTCGTCATTACATCGAATTAACGATCAGTCCATCCTGGTTTCATCGGCAATGGCGTACGAAGCACCTTAGTCGCGTGGTTCGGGCGCTTGCCCATCGTGAAGTCATTGGGTCCACGTCATTGCATGGCGTGCCCCCGGGCCGCGCGGTGTCAATTGATAAAGCCAAAGGATACCCTGATCATGAACGTGAAAAGAGTCGTTCCGTCCGTTCTCACAACAGCCCTGGTGGCAGGCATGACCATCGCCGGCAGTCCCGTCTCGGCGGCGGACCAATCCGCCAAGATGACGGAGGTATTGACGATTCAGGATACCGGCTGGTCCTCCGAAAGGTCCGAGACGCTGGCCCTCAATCTCGGCCAATTGCTGGTCTCGCGGATCGCCCGCGCAAAGCAACTGGTGGATCGCGGCGACCTGTCAAAAGCACAGCTTGCCATCCTTGACGCGGAATCGACAGCCGATGTGATCGTCAATATTTCCCCGGTCATTCGTGTGACCGACAAGATCACCGATATGAACAACAAGGTACTCGTTGACGATACCGAGAGCTTCGCGGATACGCTCATTCCGATAAACGGCTACGTCGATGAAATGGAGATCTTTGCGCCAAAGCTGGCCACCGCAACGCGAAAAAAAGTGAGCGCTGCACAGGAAAAGGCGGCGGCGAAAGATGCCAAGGGGGCGGCGAAGATCATGCAGGAGGTTGCCGACGACTTGGCTTCGACCACCTATTATTTGCCGGTACGGCATGCCTATGACCAACTCGTCACGGCGCGCCTCGCCCTCGCCGGAAAGACATCAGATGTGGCGACCGCAAAGAAGGCGATCGCCAGTGCTTTGGATGTTGTCGTCGTCAAGGTTGACGCCATCGAGAGCGCGATGAAGTCGTAATGACGACGAGCCACCGCCGACGCATTTGCCAATGCGTCGGCGCACCTTTGATAGCGACGGGAAGCCTCTCCATCGCGGACGCGGCAGTGACCGGGTGGCCCCCGGGAACAGGCGCTCCCTTCGAAACACGAAAACGATAGGGCAAGGCTCTGCGACAAGGGTGGATTGGGTTTAGCGCAATCCGCCGCATGCGTTTTGGCGTTTTCATGCGTCGGAATACGCCTTTCGGCTATTTCGATACACTCTGGCTTCGTTACTCGGAGCGGCAGCGGATTGTTGAGGTGCCGGAGACGATGATGGTGCGCTGCCAGGGGACGAAGAGCTGGCAGAGTTCGCGGGGGTTGGCGGTCCACCAGATCTTGGCGTCGATGCCCATGTCCTTGCCGCCGGTGAACGTGACCTGGACAGGGTCGCCGCCCGCATCGACGACCGCGCTTCCGCCGTCGCCGACCACTTTCACCTTCGAGCCGGAGTGGTTGATCACGGTGACCACGCCGTCGGCTGCGGCGGCGGATACGCCCGCCAAAAGGACGGCCGCCGCTCCCATCCACAGTGCTGTTCCACGTTTGCTCATCGCACGCATTCTATACCCCTCTCACGCCACGAGCCGAAATAAAACGGGCGTGACGATGCGGAAATCGCCCGATACGTGCTCCGGTCCTATCCGTTCTTGGCCTGGATTTTGGCCCAGGTGTCGCGCAGGCCGATGGTGCGGTTGAAGACGGGCCGTTCCGGCGTGCCGTCGGGATCGGGGCAGAAGTAGCCCTGACGTTCGAATTGCAGCGCCTCGCCCATGGGCAGGCCGGCGGCGCCGGGTTCGATGCGGCAATCGTCCAGCACCGTGAGTGAATCCGGGTTGATGTCGTCGAGAACGTCGCCGTCGGCGCCCGGTTCGGGGCTGAGGAACAAGTGGTCATAGAGGCGCACTTCGGCGCGCACGGCGTGGGCGGCGGACACCCAATGCAGCGTCGACTTGACCTTGCGGCCATCAGGGGCGTCGCCGCCGCGGGTCGCCGGATCGTGGGTGCAGCGCAGTTCGACGACCTCGCCGGCGTCGTTTTTCACCACCTCGCGGCAGGTGATGAAATAGGCGTAGCGGAGGCGGACCTCGCGGCCGGGAGCCAGGCGGAAGAACTTCTTGGGCGGTTCTTCCATAAAGTCATCGCGCTCGATGAAGATCTCGCGGCTAAATGGTACTTTTCGGCTGCCGGCGGTTGCGTCCTCGGGGTTGTTGACGGCTTCCAGCATTTCCGTTTCCCCTTCCGGGTAGGTCTCGATGACCACCTTCAAAGGGCGCAGCACCGCCATCCGGCGCGGCGCCTGCATGTTCAGGACGTCGCGGACACAGTGGTTCAGCAGCGCCACATCGACGGTGCTGTTGGCTTTGGCCACACCGATGCGCTCGGCGAAGTTCCGTAGCGCGGTGGGCGGAATGCCGCGGCGGCGAAGGCCGGCGAGGGTGGGCATGCGCGGATCGTCCCAGCCGTTGACCCGGCCCTCGGCGACCAGCCGGGTGAGAACGCGCTTGGACAGCACCGTATAGGTGAGGTTGAGGCGGGCGAATTCGTACTGGCGGGGCTTGGACGGCACCGGAAGATTGTCCACCAGCCAGTCGTACAGGGGGCGATGGTCTTCGAATTCCAGGGTGCAAATGGAATGGGTGACGTGTTCGATGGCGTCGCTCTGGCCGTGGGCGAAATCGTACGTGGGATAGATGCACCAGGCATCGCGCGTGCGCGGGTGCGGCGCCTTGAGGATGCGGTAGAGCACCGGGTCGCGCATGTTGATGTTGCCCGAAGCCATGTCGATCTTGGCGCGAAGCACCCGCGATCCATCCGGATACTCGCCGGCGCGCATGCGCCGCAGGAGTTCCAGGTTGCCGACGATGGTGCGGTCGCGATAGGGGCTGTTGCGGCCGGGTTTGGTCAGCGTACCGCGATAGGCGCGAATGTCGTCGGCCGACAGGTCATCCACATAGGCCTTGCCGGTGCGGACCAGGTATTCCGCCCAGTCGTAGAGCTGGTCGAAGTAATCGGAGGCGAAATACAAGTGCTCGCCCCAGTCGAAACCGAGCCAGCGCACGTCCTTTTCGATGGATTCGATGAACTCGATCTCTTCCTTGATGGGGTTGGTGTCGTCGAAACGAAGGTGACAGCGCCCGTTGAATTCGGCGGCGACCCCGAAGTTGAGGCAGATGGACTTGGCGTGGCCGATATGAAGGTAGCCGTTGGGTTCGGGCGGAAAGCGGGTGACGATGGCGTCGTGACGGCCGCTCGCGAGATCGGCGCGGATGATGTCGCGAATGAAATCCCGCCGCTCGTCGCCGGCGGCGCTCTCTACCTGATCCATGCCCAAGGCTCCGAAAGGTGGCGTCCTGATCCGCCATGTTGGGGGAGCCGTTTGATAGCACCAAAAGCGAGTCGCGCGCAAAGATCGGTGAAACGCCTTACCGATGCGCGAAATCGGTCGCGGCCCACCCGCCGTCGCCGAAGATTGTTCGGTGCGTCCCGTTCCGATGATGGGCAGGAGAGGGGAACTCGCGCCAAAACGATGTTAAGAAATACTTAGTATAAACTGGCATATATTTTTGCGATGCGGATTTACTAAAGTATCTTTTGGACAAATATGCCAGAAAAACCAAGGGTGTTACTGTAGACAATTCTGTTTTGTTGTCATGTCGACATAGAATATGTAGTACATATCAGTTGCCGGCAAAATTTACGCGGTAAGAGAATGGCTATGTGTGTGAAAAAAACAATATTTTCACCAAGAATGCGGATATGAAAATCTCGATTATTGACACCAATAAATAAATAAGCCAACCTTCCTGCGCAAACTGGCAAGTAACACTTAGACCCATTCGGGTATAATCTATAGGCGATATCTGGGTAATTTTTGTCCTATTTGGGTAATGTTGAGAAGGCTTGTACCTCGAACAAGTATATTGGCGATTGGGGCCGGAGAGAGGACCCATGATTGAGCAGGGATGGAAGCCCGTGGAAGCAGCGGAGGGCCGTGAGGATTTGCGCCCGACGCCGGCGCCGCAGCGTGTAACGGGGGCGAGACCGTGACCGGGACATTGCCTGCCAAGTCGGACGTTGCGGACAGGGGCACGCATCAAGTGTTGAATGCCGACGTGTTCGAAGCCGAAGCGCTGGATGCCGAAGCCTTGGATGCCGAAGCCTTGGATGCCGAAGGTGGGGAGCAAGCTCCGATACCAGTGGAGGTGTTTCGACAGGGGGCTGACAGGTGCGCTGGCGAGGAGATGAAACCACTTCTCATATTCGTCGATTCGCGGCCGTTGACGCGGGCGTCGATCGCGCAATTCCTCGATAGCAGTGTGCCCGGGCTCGATGTCGTCGCGGTTTCGGGTCTGGAAGAGCTTCTCGGCGGCGAAACGCACGAGATCGGCGCGCTCGCCTTGGTCGTGCTCAACATCGGCCCCCTGGAGATCACCGAGGATATCATCCGAGCCGACATTCGGTTGCTTAAGAGCACTTTGCCGGAGATACCGTTGATCGTGATGTCGGAGTGCGATGACGCGCGATATGTGGTCGAGGCGC
>JAHCKI010000225.1 GCA_026125865.1 Rhodospirillales bacterium | reverse complement strand
GCTGGCCAGCACATGCGGCGGCTCGCCGGTAATGTCGCGCGCGTCGAACATGATGCGGCCGCGCGTCGGTCGGTAGATGCCGGTAATGAGATTGAACAAAGTCGTCTTGCCGGCGCCATTGGGGCCGATGATCGAGTGGATGGTGTTGGACTGAACGTCGAAATTCAAATCCTCGATGGCAGCGACGTTGCCGAACGACTTGTGGAGCCCTTCGATGTGCAGGATCGTCATCGCTCGGCCCTGACCCGCTTCACCAACTCGATCAGGCTCGGCACC
Source organism: Rhodospirillales bacterium (assembly GCA_026125865.1). Lineage (GTDB taxonomy): Bacteria > Pseudomonadota > Alphaproteobacteria > Rhodospirillales > Defluviicoccaceae > JADJXQ01. The sequence continues at coordinate 4,401 of JAHCKI010000225.1, read as the reverse complement.
AAGCCCTTGCGCATGAAAATCATCGTCCCCATCAGGATCGCCCCAAACGCAAGCATCTCGAAATCGTGGAACGCGGTCAGCAGTTGCGGCAGCGCCGTCAGGATGGCGGCGCCGACGATGGCGCCAAAGGTCGATGCCATGCCACCGAGCACGACCATGGTGACCAGTTCGATGGAGTGACCGAAACCGGCCTCGGCGGGGGTGATGAAGCCCGAATAGTGGGCGAACAGGGAACCGGACAGGCTGGCCAATACCGCCGAGACCACGAACACCAGAACCTTGTAGCGGGTGACGTCCACTCCCGTGACCGCTGCCGCCACTTCCGACCCGTGCACCGATCGCAGCGCCCGCCCGACCGGCGAGTCGATGAGATTGAGCGTCAGCCACGTACTCACCAGGAGCAGCCCGCCCACGATCCAATACCAAGTGCGTTCATCGGAGATCCGCCATCCGAGCACCGAGAACGTCGCTACGGGCATGCCGTCCGGGCCGCCGGTAATGGTGACCTCCTGGTTCAGCGCGATGGAAATGATGATGCCGAGCCCGAGGGTCCCCATGGCCAGGTAGTGCCCCTTCAGCTTGAGGATCGGCTCGGCGACGATGAACGCCAGCGCACCGATGGCAATAGCGCCGACGAGAAGTGACAACAGGGGCGGCCAGCCGGCGCTGTCGGTGAGAACCGCCGACGCATAGGCGCCGAGACCGAAGAACCCGGCGTGGCCGAGGCTGATTTGCCCCGCATAGCCGATCAACAGGTTGAGGCCGACGCAGATCGTGGCGTTGATGCCGATCAAAATGACCACGTCGAAGTAGAAGGCGTTGGGCAGGAACACGGGAAGCACGGCGATGATCAGCGCCAGCGTGAGCAAGCCTCCAACACGCGGTTGCCAGAAACCGGTCATCTCCCTCTACACCCGCTCGGTGCCGCGTATTCCGAACAAACCGTTCGGCATGACCACGAGCACAACCAGGATGATGACGAAGGCGACGGCGTCCTTGTACGCCGACGACACGTAGCCGGCCGTCAACGCCTCGCTGATACCGACGATAAGACCGCCGGCGATGGCTCCCATGGGATTGCCGAGCCCGCCGAGGATGGCGGCGCAGAACCCCTTCAGACCGAGCATCACGCCCACTTCCGGATAGGTGAGCGAAATCGGCGCGATAAGGATTCCCGCAATTCCGCCGAGCATCGCCGCCATGCCGAAACTAAGGCTGAGGATGAAGCGGGTGTTGATGCCCATGAGGCGTGCCACCAGCGGATTGTAGGACGTCGCCAGCATCGCCTTGCCGAGAAGGGTTCGAGTGAAAAACCATCGCATGACCGCGATGATGACGATGGTCGCGCCCGCCACCCACAAGCTTTGCGGCAGCATGGCGGCGCCGCCGATGATGATGGGATCGGAGCCCGAGAAGGCCGGCATGCTGTGAAAGCCCCGCCCCCAAATGAGCTCGGCGGCACCGCGAAGAAAGATCGAGGCGCCGATGGTGATGATGATCAGTGTCACCACCGAGGCGTCGCGAGCCGGTTCGATGGCCAGTTTTTCCAGTAACAGCCCGGCGGCAATGGTGATGGCCACGGCGATGAGGATGGCCACCGGCATCGGAATACCGGCGTTAAGAAGGGTTACCGTGCTCATGCCGGCGATCATCACGAATTCGCCCTGGGCGAAGTTGATGACCTGACTGGCGTTGTAAATGATGGCGAAGCCGAGCCCGACGAGGGCGTAGGTCGCACCGACGGTCACACCCGAAAACAGAAACTGCAGAAGCTCAGCAACCATGGGGCTCGGTAGTTGCCATATTGGTAATTTGTCGTTGCCGTGACATTGCAATTGTGAAACCGCAATATTGAGAGGATGCGTTGTTTTGGCAACGACAAGACCAAACGGCAACCTCCCCGCGGCGATCGCGGGGAGGTTTCGCCGTCGTATCCTTCGGTGCTATTCGAGCAACTTCCACGTGCCGTTTTCGACTTCGACCATGACGAACGAGTCGTGATCGAGACCCATGTGGTCCTCCGGCGACATGGTGAAAATGCCATCGACGCCGATGAACTTATCGGTCTTCTCGATTTCCGCGCGTACGGCTTCCTTGTCTGTGGAGCCGGCCCGCTCAATGGCTTCGACGGCCAGATACAAGCCGTCATAGGCATGTCCGCCGAAGGTGGAGATGGAATCCTTGAAGCGGCCTTCGTATGCCTCCTTGTACGCGCTCGCCACCGCCTTCTGGGGATGGTCGTCGCTCAGTTGATCGACCACCAGCAACGCCGCCGCCGGCAACCGAACGCCCTCGGCCGCGCCCTCGGCGCCTTCGATGAATTTGGCCGACGCCGATCCGTGCGTTTGATAGTGCGGGATGGTCATCCCCAACTGCTTGTAGTTCTTGGCGACGATGCTGGTCGGTGCGCCGAACCCGCAATACAGGAGCGCCTCAACACCTTCCGTATTCTTGATTTTGGTCAATTGCGGCGTCATGTCGGTGTCGCCCTTGCCGTGGGTCTCGTCGGCGACGATCTCGATGCCCATCGTCGGCGCCAATTCGAGCGCGTTTTTGCGGCACGACTGGTCGAAACCGCCCGCACCTGAAAACAGCCCCACTTTCGCGAGGTTCCGCGCCGTCATGTCGCGGAACACCTTATCCACCGCCAAACGGTCCGTATGCGGTGTCTTGAACACCCACTTCTTGACCGGATCGATGATCACGCCGGCGCCCGCCAAGGAAATGAACGGCATTCCCGCCGCTTCAACCTCCTTGATTACGGCCATCGTCTCGCCGGTGGTGGTGCCGCCGACGATGATGTCGACCTGATCCTGCTCAATGAGCCGCTTGACGAAGGTCAGCGCCTTCTTGGCGTCGGTTGCAGAGTCGTAGGCGATCAACGTCACCGGCCTGCCGAGAACGCCACCGCTTTCATTGATTTTCTCCACATACATTTCCAGCGTTTTCATCTCGGGATCGCCGAGGAACGAAGCGCCCCCGGTTACCGCCAGAAACGACCCAATCTTTATCGGCTCCGCCGCCTGGGTTCCGCCTACCGCCAAACCGAGCGCGGTCAAAGCCGCGACCGCGGCGGTCGCAATATTCCGTCTGAAATGATTGCGCATTTTTTGGACCTTTCGCCTCTCCCTCGGGTGTTGATGTTATTTCTGAGCGTTGGTCTAAGGCGTTAACCACATTGTGTCTATGGTCAAGTAAAAAAGACATGGCACACACTGTTATGTGCACCGATGGCGTTCAACGTTATGTGCGCCGATGGCGTTCAACGAACCGGAAGGAAGATTTCGGCGGGGACGCGCCGTTCAGTGCATGGCAGAGACGTTGCCGCTAACATGCTTGCGAAGCCGCTCGGCATTCTCGATCAGCGACGCCTTCACCATATTCTGCCCTATCTCCCGTTCGAAACCGTTGAACGGGCCGGCGACGCGATCGGTATAGGTCCGGACGAAGCGATACATCATGGTACCATCACGGACCGCCAACAAAAGAGTAATGTCCTGCATGCTGTCGTAGGAGTGACTAACGAAGAACTGCCGCTGCCCGAGCAGGCAATAGCCCGGTGTGCGATCGATGATGTCGTGGTTGAGGATGAACGCCGGGCGGCCGTCCACCTCGTCTTTTCGCCACGAAAAACGGTGCTCGACCGAGCCGGCCATCGCCGGGAAGCGGTCCACCGCTGCGACGAAATCCGGAAAGTACTTTGCGAGGAAAGGCCGAATGTCCGCGAACGCGATCCGCAAGGTTTCGGTCGGCGATGTCATGACATTGTCGCCGCGCGCATAAGGCGAAATACCAGTCAGGCCCCCTTGCATGTATGAGCTAAATCGATTCATTAGGATCGATTTGTAAGTATCTGAAACAGAACCTATACTCTGGATCTGACCGCCTTGTTCGGCCAAGCCGTTCGAACGTATGCGAGCGATCTCGTCCATCGACAAATTGAGCGACGAGCCCGGTGTCGCGGCCAACAGACGCGAAACCTCGGATTCCTCGGCGACGCTGTACCCGACCCCTCGCCAATCGGCCTCATTGACCGGCATGCGAACGGTACCGCCCATCACCCCTTCGGCACTGCCTTCTCCTGTTCCGCCATGGAGAACGATATCGGCGACGTCGTTCATTCCCGCCGGCAGGAAAGCGACGACGGAGGCGGCAAGTTCGTCGCTGCGTTTTCGCGGCAGATCGGCGGCGACGATCTTCCCCCCCAGGATCGCATCGTGATCCCCAAGGGTCAGCCCCAACTGACGCAACAAATCGAAAACGGTCGGCGGCTGTGAACAGTTCCCCACAGCCGGGGTCACAAGCAACCCCACGACAACCGCCAACAAGGCCACCACACCGCGAGAATATCTCATGCGCGCAGTATACCCGAAAAAATCACCGTCGACTTTGAGTATCCGC
>JAHCKI010000224.1 GCA_026125865.1 Rhodospirillales bacterium | reverse complement strand
TACGTTCTCGTCCAAAACTCGCCCGCCCTACCGGCGTTGCGGCGATTGCAGGAAGAGGGCGAGCCCATAAAGCTGATTACCTTCGCCAAGTGGGCGGGGGAATCCGGCGCCCTGTCCGCCGGCTTCGCGCGCGCGTCGGGCCAGGTCATCGTGACCCTGCCATCGGAATACCAGGTGGATGCATCGCATATCGGCGATGTGATCCGCGCGCTGGAAGGCTGCGACATGGCGATCGCCCGCCGTCACCCGCGCAAACGCTCCGGCCTTGGCACCATGCAGCAGCGGATTTTCAATTCCATGCTGCAGCGTTTCGCCGATGCGCCGTTTCGCGACATCAGCTGCGACGTCCGCGCCATGAAGCGTGTCGTCGCCGAGGAGTTGGTCCTCTACGGTGAACAATACCGCTTTCTGCCGCTGTTGGCGCAGGGACAAGGGTTCAGCGTTCAGGAAGTCGAGATTCCGCCGTCGGAAAAAAGTACCAGCCGCTCGGTCCATCCCGTCGGAAAATACCTGCGGTCCATGCTCGATGTTCTGTCGATCATCTTCCTCGTCAAGTTCTCGCGCAAACCGTTGCGCTTCTTCGGAATGATCGGCCTGGGTGTCTTCGGCGTCGGATCGCTGTGGACGTTGTTCATCCTCGCCGAGCGCCTGTTCGGCGATCAGGCGCTCATGGAACGTCCAGCCTTGATCCTCAGTGTGTTGCTGGTCGTTCTCGGCATTCAGATCATCGCCGTCGGTCTCGTCGGCGAGATCCTGATTTTCACGCGCTCAAAGGATCTCAAGGAATACAAGATCGCCGAGGTCATTGAACAACCCCGCGACGCGAGCTGAATGTCCCGATAGCGGGGTCTCGTCGGTTCGCCGCCCTACAACACGCTCAGGGCCATGCGGATCGACGTTGTGAACAGGAACAGCGCGAACGCATAGCGCAGCAGCCTGGGCGATATGGTGTGCGCCAGAGCGGCACCTCTCGGTGCGAGCAGCATGCTGGTCGGCGCGATGAGCGCGAACCCGAGCACATTGGCGTAGCCGAGGCTAAACGGCGGCAATCCCGGCGTCCCCCATCCGGCGGCAATGAACCCGATCGCCCCCGGTATGCCGATGGTCACGCCGATCGCGGCGGCCGTGGCGACGGCGCGGCGGATCGGCACGCCGAAGAGCGTGAGGATCGGCACGCTCAGGGTGCCGCCGCCGATGCCCATGACCACCGAAAACCCGCCGATGGCGAAAGCGATGAGGTCGCGCCACGGACGTGCCGGCAATCCTTGCCGCACCGCCATGCCCGCCTCGCGAAAAGCCATGTTGGCGGCGACGATCAGCGCTATCGCGGCAAAAATCGCGGTCAGGACATCGCCGCCGGCGCGAGCGCCAAACACGGCGCCGGAGAACACGCCGACTAAAATGCCCGGTGCCAATTGTTTCAGGAGCCCGAAGTCGACGGCGCCGCGTTTGTGGTGCGCGCGTGCGGAGATGATCGACGTGGCGATGATGGTAGCCAGCGACGTTCCCACCGCCACGTGCATGCGAACCGCCTCTTCGACGCCCACCAGCGGCAGGACGTAGAACAGCACCGGCACGATGACGATACCGCCGCCGACACCGAGAAGGCCCGCCACCAGCCCGGCAACGGCGCCGGTGCCAAGCAGTCCGATCGCAAGCGCCAACGTTTCGATCGCCATTCGATCGTATCCGTTTAGAGTGAACCCAAGCGATGCGGTGATCCAGCCTGATCGCATTGCTCTCCAAGCAGGGGCGCCGCGACTACCCACCACTGAGGATGGTCGGCGGCAAGGCGGGCTGCCGCCCGCTCGGCGGACTCGCGCTCGGCAAACACCGCGAAGCAGGTGCCGCCGCTTCCGCTCATGCGCGCGATCAGTGCGCCGGGCAACGCGGCCAGGGCGGCGAGAACATCGGTAATCGCCGGCGCCACCGACACCGCGGCGGCGGTGAGGTCGTTTCCCCGCGAACCAAGGCATCTCGCAAGCGCCGCCGCGTCCGCCAACGGCTCATCGAAACCGAAACGACCGGGCGCTGAAAACGGCCCCGTTCGTCGGTGATAGACGTCCGCCGTCAGCACGGGAACGCCAGGATTGGCCAAAACCAGCCACACCGGCGGCATTGGAGGCGCCGCGGTCGCTTCTTCGCCGATGCCGCCAACGAACATGGTGCGCGTGTCGAGACACATGGGCACATCCGCGCCGAGCGTCGCGGCGATGTCGCGCAGCGACCCATGGACTTGTCCGAGATCCCAAAACGAATTGAGGTGCTTGAGGGTCGCGGCGGCGTCGGACGAACCCCCGCCGATACCGGAAGCAACCGGCAGGTTCTTCTCCAAATGAATATGTGCCCGGGGCCGACTCCGGGCGACGTCGGCCAATAGCCCTGCCGCCCGCAAGACCAGGTTGGATTCGTCGCGTGGAACGCTGTCGGCGAACGGCCCCGCGACGGTCAGGGTGAGAGTATCGGCGTCACGGATATGGAGACGGTCACCGACACCGGCAAACGCCACGAGGCTGTCCAATAGATGAAAACCGTCGTCGCGGCGGCCAATGATGTGAAGATAGAGATTGACCTTCGCCCACGCCCATGAAAAAGCGCATGAAGAAAGGGGTTCGTCCAATGCCTCAGCCGTCCGTGGTCGCGTTCGCTTCACGGACGAGTCCATGCTTCAGCTTCTTCTCGATCTCGGCCTGGGCCTTCGGTTCCGGGTCCAGCGACAGTGCGGCCTGCCACTGGAAACGGGCCTCCCGCTCGCGACCTACGACCCAATAGGCATCGCCCAAATGATCGTTGATGACGGGATCGCCGGGCCGCAGTTCGGCGGCGCGTTCCAGGTGTTCGACCGCCTCTTCGAAATTGCCGAGGCGATAATGCGCCCAACCGAGACTGTCCACGATATAGCCGTCGTCGGGCCGCAGCTCGATCGCCTTCCTTATCATGTCCAGGGCGCGTTCCAGGTGTTTGCCCTGCTCGATCCAGGAATAGCCCAGGTAGTTTAGCACGAGCGGCTGATTGGGTTCGAACTCCAGCGCCTGCAGAAAGTCGGCCTCCGCGCGATCCCACTGGCCGCTGCGCTCAAGGGCAATGCCGCGGGCATAGAGCAAACCCCAGTGCTGAGGCTCGATGGAGGGGAGCCGCGCGAAGGCCGCGTCGTAGGACGCGACGGCTTGATCGAAATCTTCCCGACGACGCTGGATGTCACCCAGTTCGACCAGCGGCTGCGGTTCGCCGGGGCGGGCTTCGCTCATTTCGCGCAACACCTTTTCGGCCTCTTCGAAACGATCGAGGCGATCCAGGTTGGCGGCGATTCCCAACTGAGCGTGCCAGGCAAGACTGGAACTTGGCGCGACGGCCGCATACTGAGCATTGGCGTCTTCGAACCGCCCGAAACCCTCCATCGTCTGCGCCGCCAGCACTTGCAGCGCCGGAAAATCCGGTCTCAGAAACAAGCCCAAATGGGACAGCGCCAACACCATCTCGCCGGCGTTTTGGCTCGACAGGCTGCTGGCGATGCTGAACAAAACCTCCGCCGAACCGTCAGCCGCCGTCGTCAGGGGCGGCGGCGGCGGCGTGCCGGCCGCGAGGCGTTCGTTCTCGGGTTCCAAAAGTCCCGAACTCGGGTGTTCCTTCTCGTACCGGTCATACAGAACCTTGGCCTTCTCGCGCTGGCCCGACCGCTCATGGAACGCGCCCGCAAGCTGAACGACACGCAATGACAGGCTGGAGTCTTCCGGCGTCGTGGCGGCGTAGTGGCGATCCGCGGCCTTGATATCCGGCCGCGCCTCGTTCAACAGGGCCGCATGGAGGTGATAAAGGGCCTTGGTGCGGTCGTTTTTGGCGAGCGGCGCGAGGGCGGCCATGGCGTCGTCCGGTCGATCGAGTTCGAACAACGTCCAAGCCAACATCAGGGACCGGAGCAGGCCGTTCATCGACGTTTCCGGCAGGGTGCTCAGAAACGCTTCGGCCTCCCCAACGCGATTTGATCGCATCGCGTCGGCGGCGAGGGTCAAAATCGCCAGGGGTACTGGACCCCCATCCGCTTGAATGCGATGGGCGACCTCTATGGCCTCTTCCATTCGCCCATCGACCAAGAGGGCGAAATGAGACTGCACCAGGAGGTTTTTTTGGGTCGGTTCCTTGTCCTGGGCAGAAAGAAAGAAATCGGCGCTCGAGGTATAGTCGTGGCGTGCTCTCGCGTGTCTGGCGGCGAGAAAATTTCCCGCCCATGAACTTCCGGGCGAAAAAGTCTCGGCACTCGGTTGCGCCTCGCTGTGGGCATCGCCGCCGAACGTGCACGCCGTGAGTCCGATACCCACGAGCGCCGCCACCGCCGCCTGTTTCACATGAAGGAATGGTGCACTACGGAAAACCGATCTTGCCAACGAACTCTCACATATTTGGGTAATTCGGCCCTCCGCCGCCTTCGGGCACAACCCAGTTGATGTTTTGTGTCGGATCTTTGATGTCGCACGTTTTGCAGTGAACGCAATTCTGGGCGTTGATCTGCAACCGCATGCTATCCCCCTCTTCGACGAATTCATAGACCCCGGCCGGACAGAAGCGCTGTTCGGGACCGGCATACATCGCCAAATTGACGGCAACCGGCACCGAATCATCCTTGAGGGTCAAGTGAATCGGCTGGTCTTCTTCATGGTTGGTGCTCGAGAGATACACGGAAGACAGCTTGTCGAAGG
>JAHCKI010000223.1 GCA_026125865.1 Rhodospirillales bacterium | reverse complement strand
ACAGAGGTTGTGTCATTCGAGGCGATCGTTCCATCTCCGAACTGCGCTGGTCTTGCAGAAATGTCGGGAGGAATTGGCGAGGGGGTTAGTGAATGAAAAATTGGGGCGAGAGATGGGATTTGAACCCACGACCCCCTGGACCACAACCAGGTGCTCTAACCAACTGAGCTACTCCCGCCATCGCGATGCACGGATGCTGTCGTTTGATGTAACCGGGGGCCCCTGCCCCGTCAAGCGCTGGTGACGTGGCTGGTGAAGTGGCGTTGCAGCCGTGCGCAGGCCTCGTCGAGGAGTTGGTCTCGTTTGCAGAAACAAAACCGGGCGAAACGGGTGATGTCGGCGCACTGGTAAAAGGCCGACATGGGCACGGCGGTGACGCCGGCCTCGGTGGTGATGTGACGGCAAAAGTCCTCGTCGCTCCCATTGAACCCGACGGATCGAATATCAACGGTGAGGAAATAGGTGCCGGATGACGGCAGCACATGGAACCCGGCGACGGCCAAACCGGCCCCGAGGCGATCGCGTTTGGCTTGCATGTCGGCGGCGAGGGTGTCGAAGTATTCCTCCCCCTGCCGCAACCCATAGGCCGCCGCCATCTGAAGGTTCGGCGGCGTGGTGAAGGTCACGAACTGATGCGCTTTGGCGACCGCGGTCAGCAACGGCGCCGCCGCCGTGACGCTGCCCACCTTCCAGCCGGTCGCCGAGAATGTTTTACCGGCGGAGCCGATGCGGATGGCCCGCTCGCGCATGCCGGGCATGGTCATCAGCGGCCGGTGTTTATGTCCGTCGAACACCAGATGCTCGTACACCTCGTCGCAGACCGCATAGGCGTCGTGTTCGATGACCAGCCGCGCCAGAAAACGAAGATCGTCCTCGTCGAAGACCTTGCCGGACGGATTATGGGGCGAATTGAGAACCAGAAGCTTGGTGCGGTCGGAAAACGCCGCTTCCAGGTCGGCACGCGGCATCTGCCATTCCGGCGGCGCCATACGCACCAGCTTCGGCACCCCGCCGGCGCGGCGGACCATGGGGAGGTAGCTGTCATAGAGGGGCTCGATCAGCACCACCTCTTCACCCGGCTCGATCAGCCCGAGAAAACAATCGGCCAGCGCCTCGGTGGCGCCGGATGTCACCATCACCTCGGTCTGCCAGTTCACGTCGAGGTCGTAGAAGCGCTTGTTGGCCTCGGCCACCGCTTGCCGCAAGGCCGGAATGCCGAGCATGGGCGGATACTGGTTCGGTCCCTTCATGACGGTGTCGGCGGCTACGCGACGGATGTCTTCCGGCCCCTCGGTATCGGGGAACCCCTGCCCCAAATTGATGGACCCATGTTCGACGGCGAGCGCACTCATCACCGTGAACACGGTGGTGCCGTACTCGGACAGGATGCTGTTCGCAGGTTTCATGGCAGCGATTTGTAAATCGATGGCCCGCGTTGTCAACGGCCCCGTCGGCCTTTCAACTCCACGACCAAGACCGGTACGGGAGAAACTTAAAGAACAATCTGGATTAGCGGCGGGTGATAGCCGACGGCGGCGGCGGCCGTCGCGAGTTCATACGCGGCGGCGGCCATGCCGGCCGTCGTGGCAAGCATTGCTTCGGTCGAGCTTGTTGCGGAGGCGGTTAGGCTAGCGCCCCTCGTCCAGGGCATGGGCATAGGTTCGGCGGTATCATCGAAGCGGAGGCCCTGCGCCTTCTCGATCCTGTGGATGGCTGCGAGCTTTCCGGAAGCCCGCCCGCCCCGCGTTGCCGCGGAAACCGTAAGCATCACCTGTGACGAAAGCTTGGGCGAAATATGCATGGGCGGGGCTTCCCTTGGCAGACGCGTTCAATCGACCGGTTTGAAATTACCTAAAATGCAACTCAATTATTACACGTTTTACGTGTATGTCAAGCCCGTTCGTCGTCTTTGCGAACCGGCGGAGCCGGTGCGGCAATCCACCGGTGACGCTCTTGAGGACAGGCGGGCTCTCGATCCGAGTGTTGGTTTTTTGATTGGGGGCATGGCGCCTAACCCTCGCCGTCACTCCTCCTTTCCATCGCCCCTTTCGAGAAAACCGATGACCGCTTGCTGCATGCCGAAACGGTCCAAATCGCCGTGACCGGCGCCCTTGATCCACAAGGCATTTTTGGGTTCGGCGGCGGCCTCGAACAACAATTCTCCGAACTTCATCGGCACGACCTGATCTTCGGTTCCATGAACGATGAAAAGCGGCGCGCGAATGTCACCGATCTTGGTCTTGGAGTCGAAGCGGTCCTTCATCAGCCATCGGACCGGGATCAGGGGATAGTGATGGGCGCCCACGTCCACCGCCGACGACAGCGGTGCTTCGAGAACCACAGCCGACACCGGCTTGCCGGCGACAGCCTGCTCCCGCGCCACGTGCACGGCGACGCCGGTGCCGAGGGACTCGCCGTAAAGTACGGTGCGCGACGGCGGAACGCCCTGTTCCATCAGGAATCGAAGGGCGGCGCCGGCGTCCTCGTACAAACCGACTTCCGTTGGTTTTCCGGGATTGCCGCCATAGCCGCGGTATCCGACCATGAAAACGCCGTAGCCGGCATCGAGATAGGGGCGGACACGATCGCTGCGATAGCCCAAATGGCCACCGTTACCTTGCAGGTAGACGATCGTCCGCCGATTGTCACCGGCCGCCGGGCGATACCAGTTCGCCAGTGACAGTCCGTCGGCGGTTTCCGTGGTCACGACCGACATCTCCGGCGCGCCATTGGCCGCCGGAGTGGTCTCGCTCACATCGGGAACGTAGAGGAGACTGCGCTGGAAGACGTACATGCCGCCCACGATGGCCATGTATCCGCCCACCACGATACTTGCGAACGTCGCGAACATCCGCCGTTACTTGATGCAATCGTAGGCCGCACCCACCGGTGTCAACAGCGGACACTCATCGTATACATGGGCGCGAAAGCGCGCCTGCTTGCCGAAATCCTGACAACGTTTCTGCGCCATCGCGGAGACCATGTCCGGCGTCGTCGACAACGTATTGTAGCAAATGGATACTTCGGCGAGATCCTTCGGTTCCCGGTTGAACGTTGCCGATGCCCGGTTGAACTCGTTGCGTTTGTAGACATAGGGCTCCACGGCTCCGCAAGAGCTCAATAGAAGCGCCGCCATCGCCAGGAACAGGAACTCTCTCATGGTGTTCAGGTATACCCGGGACGGCCGCGCCGCTCAATCCGGCTAACGAACGGAATTCGAGTCTCAACGCGATCCGATCCGCAGGAATTCGAACCGCTCCGCGGAGACGATGGTCTTGCCGACCGGCCACAGCGACAGCCCCGCGAACTTGAGATGGGCCCAGGCGAACGGAATACCGACAATGGTGATGGCAAGGCCGACGGCGATGACCAGATGACAGATCGCCAGCCACCATCCCGCCAACAGCAGCCAGAACAGGTTGCCGACCCAGCCCACGGCGCCTGTACCGAGGTCATCGTAGCCCTGGACTTGATTGCGCGGCACCGCGCGGAACCCGAACGGCAGAAACGCATAGCGAGCGATGGTGAACGCCGAGCGCGCCCACGGAATGCCGATGATGGTGAGCGCCATCACGATCGCGGCGATGAACCAGCCGATCGCCATCCACAGCCCGCCGGTCAACACCCAAAGGACGTTCAGCACCACGCTCAGTAAAGACATACGGTCACACCGCAATCGTTGCCGACGTCGCCGATTATACCGTTGCGGCTCGGCCGAACGGGACGATTTTGTTTTGGATATCGTGACCGATATCGGCGACCCCGAGGTAGGGGATTCCCGCTTTTTCGCACCAATACCGGACCAGGTCGTCCGCATTCTGCCCGAAGTCCCGATCGTTTTCGGGAATCTCGCTGCATCGGCCGAGACGGATGCCGGCGCACCGTCGGACGCCCGGATCGCTCGTGATATGAAACAGAAGCCGGTCGATCCGGTACATATACTCGCTCACCTCTTCGAGCATGAGAACATGGCCGCTTAGGTCGGGTTGCAGCGGCGTCCCAAGCAGGTGGCTCAGGGTCGACATATTGAACGCGACCACGCCAGTGCTTGGCGAAACGGTTGGTTCCAGCATGTCGCGCGCATCGCCCTCCGCGAGGTAAGCGAGCGCCCTGGCAACGGGCACCTCGCCGTCGGTGCGGCTGATATCGACGGGCATGGGTCCGTGGGCTGCGCGGCCGATGTGGTGTTTGTACAGCGCGGCGAGCAGGTAACCGGCGTCGCTGTATCCGAGATAGACCTTGCGTCGCGCGGCGTCGGTCAATTCCGGCAGCACGGCCTCGGCGATGCGGCAGGCGCCATAGCCACCGCGGGCGAACCACACGGCGTCCAAACTTGGGTCGTTGGCCATGTCGACAAATGCGCGCGCGCGGGCCGCATCGTCGCCCGCGAAATGCCCGGAAGAGAGAAAGCATTGCGGATGAAATTCGATGCCGGCGATTCGGTCGGAATACCGTTCGGCGGCAAGATTTTTCACCCGCTCGGCGATATCGGTGTCGATGCGACCGCCCGGCGCCATCACGCCAATTCTCACACCATGTTCGTTCACGCGACCCTGTCCTGCCATCCACCGCCTTGTCAGGTCAACCGAGGCGCTCTAGGTATGCGCGCATGAAAAGCAAAACACACTACTTTTTCTGCGGGATCGGCGGCAGCGGCATGATGCCGTTGGCCTTGATTCTTCACGCGCAAGGTCAC
>JAHCKI010000222.1 GCA_026125865.1 Rhodospirillales bacterium | reverse complement strand
GTATTCAAAAATACCCTTAACCCTTTGATATACAATAATTCTATTATGAGTCGAATTTCCTAACCTATCATTTCATTCAGAACGCGCCATCCGGGAGCGGCTCGCCTCCCTCCCCGCCCACGAGACGACAATGGGTACGTAGGTTTCCCCACCGACCGCGTCAATGGAAACAAATCCTCCGAACCTACGCGATCGTCGTTGCTTTCAGAGGGAGCGCCACCGCTTCCAGAGTCGTCAGGTCGAGGCGCCGCGACGCGTGGTCAATGTCGAAGCCCACGACCTCGCCCTCGGCGTTGAGATCGACGTTGAGACCATCGGTAACCTCTCGCGTCTCCGTTCCCGGCCCCGCACGAAGCTCGATATAGAGGCTGTCCGTCTCCGGATAGTAGCTCAGCTTCACGGTTGGCTCCGGCAATGGTTTTTTTGCGCCCCCGGGATACGCGGTGCAGCGGGGGTCTCGGGCGAGGAAAGGGAATTGACCGAAGCCTCCAAGGCCCGCTTGACCGCGTCCGGCTCCTTATCGATCACGTTGAGAAGCACCTGGGCCGGACCGCGCGGACGACGGACTCCCTGCTCCCATTTGCGGAGGGTCGAAGGGCTGATCTTGAACGCCTCGGAAAACCTTTCCTGCGATAGCCCGAGCTTCTTCCGCGCGGCGCGCACATCGACCATCGGCACTTCAACCATGTGAGCCTTGCCGCGTGTTTCGTCGCCATCGGCATAGGCCAGAGCATCGGTAAGGCCCTCCAATATCTTGTCGAATGCCTCGGGAGCCATGGTTCACCCTCCATTCAGTCTAGGTAACTGTCTCGCAATGCCCGAGCAACTTTCGCGAGAGCGTTGCGCTGCGCTTTCGACAGATTGTCCTTCTCGTTCTTGGCGAACACGGTCAACAGAAACACGGGCATCATGTCATTTTAGAAATAATGAATGACGCGAACGCTTCCGCTCTTTCCCCTACCTGCGACCGCAAACCTTATCTTTCGAAGGCCGCCCGTTTCCCGCATGACAACGCCGGCCTCCGGCTCGCGCGCCAGAACGTCAATAAGGGCATCGACCTCCCCCGAACTCATCCGCCCCTTCGCAGCGGCGGAAAAAGCCTTTGTCTCAACAGCCGTGACCTGCCTTCGCCTCCTCTCATTTATATCCCTCTGGGTCATACCATCAAGAACTAAATATATCCCAATGGGTCATAGTATCGCAAACTCGCCGATCCGGATGTGGAAAGATTCGGGGAACAAGCCTAACCATCAACCCAATGATGATTGGATAGCGAAGATCAAGGGCTGTTGGGAAGTCAGGGGCTTAGGATAGCCTTGGCGACCCCAACGGGATTCGAACCCGTGTCGCCACCTTGAAAGGGTGGTGTCCTAGGCCTCTAGACGATGGGGTCGCGGCTGCCTCCAAGTACCCGGCCGGTCGGGTAAAATCAACCCCATCCGTTCGCTCGCGGACCTCGCACCCAAAATTAAGGGGAACCACCGCAGCCAATCGGCGGGGCGTCCGCCCGCTTCACTTGTTTCAGGCTTCCGCCCTTCCCGGCGGCGTGCTAGCTTCGCGCCGTTCATCCGATTGCTCGCGTACCAGCGGTGCGCGAGTTCCGAAGGTGGCGGCATCGCCGTCGCCTGTATCTCATTGTCCCAGGGGAAAACGGGAGGAGTACATATAATGTTTGAGGGGAAAGTTCTGATCGCCCAAGGCGGCGGCCCCACAGCCGTCATCAATGAGTCGTTGGTCGGCGCGGTCATCGAGTCCCGCAAGTGCCCCGCCATCGATCGCGTCTACGGCGCCTATCACGGCGTGCGCGGGGTCATCAACGAGGACTTCATCGACCTGACGCGCGAGACCACCCACAATCTGGAGATGATCGGCGACACGCCGGCGGCGGCGCTGGGGTCCACCCGCGACAAGCCGGACCCGGCCTATTGCCATGAAATCTTCAAGGTCTGCCAAGCACACGACATCCGCACGTTCTTCTACATCGGCGGCAACGATTCCTCGGATACACTCAGAATCGTCCGTGAAGAATCGCTGGCGGCCAATTACGATCTCAACTGCATCCACATTCCCAAGACCATCGACAACGACCTCATGGTCAACGACCACACGCCGGGCTATCCCTCGGCGGCGCGGTTCGTGGCGTTGGCCTTCGCCGGCGCCAACCTGGACAACAAGGCGCTCCCCGGCGTTTACATTGCGGTGGTCATGGGCCGTCACGCCGGCTTCCTCACCGCCGCGTCGGCTTTGGGACGCAAGTACGAAGACGACGGTCCGCACCTGATCTACGTGCCCGAGCGCGTGTTCAGCCTGGATCAGTTCGTTCGCGACGTGCAGAACGTCTACAAAAAGCACGGACGCTGCATGGTCGCGGTGTCGGAAGGCATCCACGACGCCTCCGGTCAACCGATCATTACCCAGCTCGCCAAGAACGTGGAGCGGGACGCGCACGGCAACGTGCAACTCTCCGGATCAGGCGCGCTCGGTGACCTTCTCTCCGATCACATCAAGGCCAACACAACCATCACCCGCGTTCGCGCCGATACCTTCGGTTACCTGCAGCGGTCGTTCCTCGGCGTCGTTTCCGACGTGGATCGCCGCGAGGCCCGCGAAGTCGGCGAGAAGGCGGCGCAGTACGCCCGCTACGGCGATTCGACCGGACACCGCACCGGCTCCGTCACCATCCACCGCACCGGCTTCTATTCAGTGGAGTACCACTTGCGTGCCCTTGACGAAATTGCCGGTAAAACCAAGGTCATGGCCGACGAATTCATCAACGCCGAATCCAACAACGTGACAGATGAGTTCATTTACTATCTGCGTCCGTTGCTCGGCACCGGCATCCCCGAAGTGTCGCGCCTCCGCCTCAACAAGGTCAAGAAAATCCTGACCGAGTAGGCGCGGACAATATCAGTGGTCATACGGGGCGCGCGGTGCCGCATCGCGCGCCCCTTCGTATTTGACCTACCCCATTTGTGTCTTCCGATTGGCCCTTTCCAAGATTGTCATTCGCAATAAGTTTTGATTGCGGCTAGAGTGCCCGCAACCAGCAACACGAAATCACACCACAACCCGACGATTTCAGATAGAGCGTCCCAAAGCGGAGGAAGGTATGCCGCAAATCGTAACGCTGACGGTCAATCCCACTGTCGACATCACCTGGGACGTGGAAGACGTGGTGCCGACACGCAAGCTGCGATCCAGCGGCGGTTCGGTCTATCCCGGCGGCGGCGGGATCAACGTATCCCACGTGATCGCCACGTTGGGCGGCGAGAGCACGGCCATCTTTCCCCGCGGCGGCATCACCGGCACGCTAATGACCGAACTGCTCGATGACTATGCCATCGATCGTCGGGTTGTCGGCATCGGCGGCCATACGCGATTGGCCGCCACCATATACGAGCGATCCACCGAGGATGAATACCGGGTCATCCCGCCGGGGCCGGATATGGCTGAAACCGAGTGGCAAGCCATGCTCGACCTGGTCACTGAAATTAAATGCGAGTACCTGGTCTGCTCCGGCAGTCTGGCGCGCGGCGTTCCTGACGATTTCTACGCGCGCGTCGCAAGAATCGCGACGGAACGGGGCATCAAGATGATCCTGGACACATCCGGCCGCCCGCTCGTCGAGGCATTGAAGGCCGGGGTCTATCTGGTCAAGCCGAACCTGCGCGAGCTGGAACATCTTATGGGGCACAAGGCGCCGACACCGGAGAAACAAGAACAACTGGCGCGGGAGGTCATCGAAGAGGGGCGCGCCGAAATCGTCGCTCTGACCCTCGGCGCCGAGGGCGCGCTTCTGGTCTGGAAAGACGGCAGCAAACGATATCGGAGCCCGGACGTGGAAAGAAGGAGCGCGACGGGAGCGGGCAGCAGCTTCGTCGCCGGCCTCACCCTCGGTTTGGCGGAGGGCCGCCCGCTGGAGGACGCCTTCGCGCTCGCGGTGGCGTGCGGTACGGCGTCGCTGGTTACGCCGGGCACCGAAATGTGCCGGAAAGCGGACGTAGAACGGCTCTACGCCGAAGTAAAGGCATAGTAGCACCGGCATCGACAAACTCTCGCGCGCGCGGCCGAATCGCCAACGCAGGCCAGGCGCCTCTCGTCATTTCAGTTTCTCACGGGGAGAAACAACATGCGACGCATCGTGACACTGACCATCAACCCCTCGGTCGATATCGTGTGGGAAGTGGAGGAACTGGTTCCCCACAGGAAGCTGCGCGCGAGTACCGGTAAGCTCTATCCCGGCGGCGGGGGCATCAATGTCTCCCGCGCCATCTCGGTGCTGGGCGGTGAAAGCTGGGCCGTCATTACCCGCGGCGGTCTGACCGGAACCCTGTTGACCGAGTTGCTCGACGAAATCGGCGTCAGCCGGCGGACGCTCAAAATCGAAGGACATACGCGATTGAGCGCCACCGTGTTCGAACGATCCAGCGGCCAGGAGTATCGGGTCACACCGCCGGGGCCGACGGTATCCGAAGAAGAATGGCAGGGGTTCCTGAACCTGGTGACCGAGACCGACGCGGAATTCGTCGTCGCCACCGGCAGTTTGGCTCGAGGTGCACCAAACGATTTCTATGCGCGCGTCGCGGCGGACGCCAAGAAACGGGGCGCCAAGGTGATCCTGGACACCTCCGGACGCGCCCTGTTCGAGGCGCTGGAGGAAGGCGTCTATCTGGTTAAACCGAGCCTGCGGGAACTG
>JAHCKI010000221.1 GCA_026125865.1 Rhodospirillales bacterium | reverse complement strand
GGCTCGCTCACCGCGCTGCCGATCATCGAGACGCAGGCGAACGACGTGTCGGCCTACATCCCGACCAACGTCATCTCGATCACCGACGGCCAGATCTTCCTTGAGACCGACCTGTTCTATCAGGGCATCCGGCCGGCGGTGAATGTGGGTATCTCGGTGAGCCGCGTCGGCTCGGCGGCGCAAATCAAGGCGATGAAACAGGTTGCCGGGTCCATTAAGCTCGAACTCGCCCAGTATCGCGAAATGGCCGCTTTCTCCCAGTTCGCGTCCGACTTGGACGTTTCCACGCAAAAACTGTTGGCGCGCGGTTCGCGTTTGACGGAAGTGCTGAAGCAAGGTCAGTTCAAGCCCTACCCCGTTGAAGAACAGGTGGTGGTGATTTTTGCTGGCGTGCGTGGCTATCTCGATGCGATCGCCATCAACGATGTCGGTCGTTACGAGGCCGGATTCCTCGACAACATCCGCGCCAATGGCGCCGAAATCCTCGACGCAATCCGCAATGAGAAGACGCTGTCCGCCGACACCGAAGCCAAGCTCAAAGCGTTCCTCGATCGCTACAGCAAATCCTTCTCGTGACTGGACGCATGAAGGCATCGGTACGCCGGAGATTAAAACAGCATGCCTAGTCTAAAGGACCTCAGAAACCGGATTACCAGCGTCGAATCGACGCGCAAGATCACGTCGGCGATGAAGATGGTGGCGGGCTCCAAGCTGAAGCGCGCGGAGACGTCTGCCCATGAAGGCCGACCGTATGCGCAACGGATGGAGCGGATGCTGTCGGACTTGATCGGAACACTGCCGACACTGGACGTGGCCCCCAAGCTGCTTGCAGGGTCGGGGAAGGATTCGTCGCACCTCCTGATCATCATTACCGCCGATCGCGGCTTGTGCGGCGGCTTCAACGTCAATATCGCGCGTGCAGCCCGTCGTCGCATCGAAGCGCTGCACGCCCAGGGGAAACAGGTCAAGATTCTGTGCATCGGCAAGAAGGGGCGTGACTCCCTGCGTCGCTATCACGGCGAAGACATCATTGAAACGCTCGAGAACATTACCCGCACCGGAGCGAAATTCGGTCCGGCCCGCGACATTTCGCGGCAAGTCCGCAACATGTTCGACAATGGTGAGTTCGACGTTTGCACGGTCATCTTCAACACCTTCAAGTCGGCGATGTCGCAAGAAGTGACCGTCAAACAAATCATTCCGTTTCCTGTACCCGACGTCGCCGAAAAGGCGAGTGCGCCGGGTGTCGCCGGCGGGCACGGAGGCGAGGACGCTCCCCTGGCGGGAACGTACGAGATGGAACCCAGCGAGGGGCATTTGCTTGCCGCTTTGCTGCCGGCAAATCTATCCGTTCAGATCTTTGGCGCCCTACTGGAGAGTTATGCCTCGGAACAGGGCGCGCGGATGACCGCCATGGATAATGCGACGCGGAACGCCGGCGACCTGATCGATCGGCTGAAGCTCAACTATAACCGAACACGACAGGCCGCCATCACCAGCGAACTGATTGAGATCATATCCGGTGCCGAGGCCGTGTGACACAACGCTCGATACGGAGCGACAGAAATTCGACGGGAGCTGCTGCGATGACAAATAACGTGACCGGAACCATTACCCAGGTCTTGGGCGCGGTGGTTGACGTTCGGTTCGAGGGGGACCTTCCTGAAATCCTCAACGCCCTGAACGTCGAAAATCAGGGCAAAACGCTGGTGCTCGAGGTCGCCCAGCACCTCGGCGAATCGACAGTCCGCACGGTGGCCATGGACACGACCGATGGCCTCGTACGGGGACAGGAAGTGCGCGATACCGGCGGTCCGATCTCGGTACCCGTCGGGCCGGAAACCCTGGGCCGGATCATCAACGTCACCGGCGATCCGATCGATGAACGCGGCCCCGTGGAGACCAAGCAGCGCTATCCCATCCACCGGTTGGCGCCAAGCTTCCTCGATCAGTCCACCGAGGCCGAAATTCTGGTTACGGGGATCAAGGTCGTCGATCTCATCGAACCCTATCCGAAAGGCGGTAAGGTCGGCTTGTTCGGCGGCGCTGGTGTCGGCAAGACCGTCATCATCATGGAGCTCATCAACAATATCGCCAAGGCGCACGGCGGTTAGTCGGTGTTCGCGGGCGTCGGCGAACGCACCCGCGAAGGCAACGACCTCTATCACGAGATGATCGAGTCCGGCGTTATTCAGCTTGACAAGGCGGGCTCCAAGGCGGCGCTGGTGTACGGCCAGATGAACGAACCGCCGGGTGCCCGCGCCCGCGTCGGACTGGCTGGCCTCACCGTGGCCGAATACTTCCGCGACGAAGAAGGTCAGGACGTGCTGTTCTTCGTGGACAACATCTTCCGCTTCACTCAGGCCGGCTCGGAAGTCTCGGCGCTGCTTGGCCGTATCCCGTCGGCTGTGGGCTACCAGCCGACGCTGGCGACGGACATGGGAACACTGCAGGAGCGCATTACATCGACCAAGAAAGGGTCGATCACCTCGGTGCAAGCCATTTACGTGCCGGCGGACGACCTCACCGATCCGGCGCCGGCAACGTCCTTCTCCCACTTGGACGCAACCACCGTTCTCAGCCGGCAAATCGCCGAGCTCGGCATTTATCCGGCGGTGGACCCGCTCGACTCGACCTCTCGCGTCCTCGACCCGCGCATCGTCGGCGACGAACACTATCAAACGGCGCGCGAGGTGCAGCGCATTCTGCAGACCTACAAGTCGCTGCAGGATATCATCGCCATCCTCGGCATGGACGAACTGTCGGAAGACGACAAACTGACCGTCGCCCGGGCTCGCAAGATCCAACGTTTCCTCAGCCAGCCATTCCACGTGGCCGAGGTGTTCACCGGCACGCCCGGCGTCTTCGTCAACCTCGAGGACACCATCAAGGGCTTCAAGGGGATTTGTGCCGGCGACTATGACCACCTCCCCGAAGCGGCCTTCTACATGGTGGGAACCATTGAGGAAGCCATCGCCAAGGCCAAGAAAATGGCTGAAGACGCGGCATAGGAAAGCGGCCTGGAACGAGCGAACCCGCCATGGAAGAAACCATTCGTTTCGAGATCGTAACACCGGCCAAATTGATGCTGTCGGAGGAGGTTCCTCTGGTGGTGCTCCCCGGCGAGCAAGGTCACTTCGGCGTCCTTCCTCGCCACGCGCCCCTGCTGTCATCGCTGCGTCCGGGAACCATCGAAATCTACGACGGCAAAATGAAGATCACGCAACAGATCTTCGTCGAGACGGGATTCGTTGAGGTCACGCCCGAGCGGTGCACCGTGCTGGCCGAAGAAGCGATTCCGGTGCAGGAGATCACGCGCGATTTCGCCGAGGAACGGCTAAAGCGCGCGAGTGACGCCTTGATGGTCGCCGACACGTTCGGAGTCCGCGTCGGCGCGGAACGGGAGTTGCGGGCGGCCGAAGCCATGTGTGAGGCCGTCGACATGATGGAGAAGAGCAGGGGTTAAAGCCTGTTCCGAAAAAGTGGCGTTCGGAACCCCGGTTCTTTCATCAGCATATCGAATACGTGAATTCGAAAAAGCACGGGACGCTTTATCGTGGCGTCCCGTTGCTGTTTTTGCGCGGTGCTTTCAGCGATGACTGACCTGTATCGCCTCGTTCGTCCGCTGCTGTTTTGTCTTGAGCCGGAGACGGCCCATCGTCTGACCCTCGCCGCGTTGAAGACAGGCATGGTTCAATCTCCGGCGTCAAACGATGATCCCGCGCTGCGCATGGATCTCTGGGGGCTCGCCTTCCCCAATCCCATCGGCCTTGCCGCCGGTTTCGACAAGAACGCCGAAGTGGCCGACGCGATGCTTGCTCTTGGGTTCGGGTTCGCGGAGACGGGAACCGTGACCTTGCGAGCGCAACCCGGAAATCCGCGACCGCGGATTTTCCGCTTCCCCCAGGCGGGCGCAATGATCAATCGGCTCGGCTTCAACAACGACGGATTGGAGGTCTTTACGCAAAGGCTGGAAAATCGCCGAACTCTCGGGAAACACGGCATTGTCGGCGCCAACATCGGCCCCAATCGGGACAGCGCCGACCCCGTCGCCGATTGCGCCGCCATGGCGGGTCGCGTGGCCGCGCTTGCCGACTACATCGTCGTCAACGTCTCCTCCCCCAATACGCCGGGCCTCCGGGCACTCCAGGACAAGGCGCCGTTGCGAACGCTTTTGAACGCCGTTCTTGGGGCGCGGAAAGCGGCGGGGGCGCAAACGCCGTTACTGCTTAAGATCGCCCCCGACTTAACACCGGGAGACCGCCAGGACATTGCCGAAATCGCCCTGGAGACCGGCATCGACGGCCTGATCGCCACCAATACCACGATCACGCGACCGCCCGCCGTAGAGGGTTCGAAGGCCAACGAGACTGGCGGCCTCAGCGGTCGGCCGCTGTTCCCGCTGTCCACTGAAGTGCTGGCCGACATGTATCGGCTGACCCAGGGCCGGTTGCCGATCATCGGCGTCGGAGGAATCGCCGGCGGTGCCGACGCCTACGCCAAAATTCGCGCTGGAGCGTCATTGCTGCAACTCTACACCGCCCTCATCTACAAAGGGCCGGGCCTCATCGCCCGCATCACGCGCGAGTTGTCGCAACGTCTGCATGCCGATGGGTTCAGTCATCTTAGCGAAGCCGTCGGTGCCGACGTGGATTTGACGTCAAACTAAGAACTGCTCCTTGATGATCCGTTCCTCGAGAT
>JAHCKI010000220.1 GCA_026125865.1 Rhodospirillales bacterium | reverse complement strand
CTCGACCGTGTCCCCGAAACCGGAACTCCGCCAGACCGTTCAGGCGAAGATGAAGTCGCCGGCGAACACTTCAAAGACGTTCACCAGGACTACCTCGTTGGCGTCGGCGGCGGTGGCGTCGAGATCGATGATCACCCCACCCTCCGAGTCCTCTAAGGTCAGTTCGGCGATACTGTGGTAGCCGTAACCGGAGACGTCGATCTTGTCCTTGCCGACTTCGAAGTCCCGTATGAAGTCGAGTCCGCTGCCGTTATCGAACACGAACACGTCGCGTCCACCGACGGCGGACGGGCTCATAGTCGAAGCATCACCCCAAAGCTCATCGTGCCCCTGGCCACCGACAATACGGTCGTCACCTCCGATGGCGTTTCCATACATGCCGCCACCGTCGCCGAACAAAAGATCGTCACCGTTTCCACCGATGAGCGTGTCATCACCGCCCTGAGTGTTGTCGTACATGAACTCGGCGTCACCATAAATCCAGTCGGTGCCGTTGCCACCGGAAAGCCTGTCATTTCCACCGGAAGCGTTATCGTTCATAACGCCGGCGTCGCCACGGAGGAAATCAAAATCGCCGCTGCCTCCTATGAGTGTGTCGTTGCCGCCGCGGCTATTGTGATTCATGCTGCCGGCATCACCATAAAGTTCGTCGTTACCGCCGCCACCCAACAGGCTGTCGTCGCCGCCGCGGGCATTGGCGTACATCGCACCGGCGTCACCGCGTAACTGATCGTTGCCGGCGTTGCCTTTGAGCGTGTCATTGCCGCCGCGCCCCGATCCGCGAATCTCAATGGCATCGCCATAGAGCAAGTCAAACCCGCCACCGCCGTTCAGAAGGTCATTTCCCCCCAGACCGCTGCCGGCGATCTCCCAAGCGTCACCGATCAAGCCGTCGGGGCCGTCGCGTCCGATCAACGTGTCGCTACCGCCAATGCCGCTATCGAGCGCACCGCCCACTTCCCGCACTCCCCAGAGATCTCCCGTCGTGAACGGGTCCCCGAAAATATTGTCCGCGTCGCCACCGCCCTTGAGCTTGTCATTGCCCGCCGTTCCGATGATGTTGACCATTGTCCCCTCCTGGTGTTTGTCGATGTCATAACGTCCCGGCGACACGTTGCTGTTGCCGAGCTTCATTCTTATTCGCATTGATAACACAAATAATAAGCATAATAGCACGTCTGTCCGTAAACATCCATGGCAATAGCGGAAAATCGTAGGGACATTCGCCACGCATTCGTACTGGTTTCCGATGTCGTACTGGCCAAATTCATCGCGGGGCGCGATGTCCATATTTCCGGTGAGTACACCGGCTGAAAACGTGCTTGACAGAGCCGGCAGCGAAACATATGTTCACGTTTTGTTTCGTTGCTGTTGGATGGAAAGCAAAGGGGCGTCGCTGGGATCGATTTCTATCGCGTGTTGCGCTAATGTTTTGAGTGCACTTTTGTATTTTTAGTTGACTTCAATAAATTCAATATCTTGCAGGAGTTTTTGCATACAAATGAATACATTTGCATACGGTTTGAACGCTGAAAATGACACAAAATGAGCAAAAACATGTAATTATTCCTATTTCACTTGGTCAAAACTGCGTCAAAAACGATCAAAATCGTCAAAGCTGTGTAAAAAGTTATCAATGAATAGTAGATTTTTACATGGATAAATGATCCGGATTAGAGGCATTCCGGCACGGTGAAAGGGGAGTGGCCACCAGCAATCGCCGCCGCCGATAGGCGCAGCCAATCGCCGCCGTCAGCCGCCGCCGGTGCCCGCCCGTCGCTGCATCATGGCCTTGGCCGGGCTGTAGCCATAGATGGCCAGTGCCAGGAAGAGGGCCAGCGACAGCAGGGTGATGCCTAGCGCTACCGGCGCGACCCGGCCATAGAGGGCGAAGCGAATGAGTTCGACGGCGTGGGTGAACGGGTTGAATTGGCAGATGCGATGGAGCACGACGCTCGACTCCTGCATCTTCCACAGGGGATAGAGGGCCGAAGATAGGAAGAACGTGGGAAAGATCACGAAGTTCATGATCCCGGCGAAGTTCTCGAGCTGGCGGATGGTGGACGACAGCAGCAGCCCGACCGCGCCCAGCATCAGCCCGGACAGGACGAGCGCCGGCAACACGGCGACGTAGCCGATGGCGGGCAGCGTGATGCCGAACAGCGCGGCGATCACCAGGAACGTGTACGCCTGCAGGATGGAAACGGCGGCGCCGGCCAGGAGCTTGCACGTGAGCAGGTACCAGCGCGGCAGGGGCGTGACCATGAGAATACGCATACTGCCCATCTCCCGGTCGTAGACCATGGACAGCGAACTCTGCATGCCGTTGAACAACTGGATCATGCCGATGAGGCCGGGGACGATGTAGACCTCGTAGGTGATGTAGGTCTCGTAAGGCGGAATGATGGAAACGCCGAGGGCGGCGCGGAAGCCGGCGGCGAACACGAAGAGCCATACCAGCGGCCGCACCAGCGCGGCGAGAAAACGCTCCCGCTGCTTCAGGAACCTGAGGACCTCTCGAACCAGGATTCCCTTCAAACACAACAGGTAGGCGTCGATCGTCACGGGCTCCCTCCCCCTCCCCCTTTGCCTCCCTCTCTCCGCTCGCCGCCTCCTTCTCCTTCGGGATCGGCGGCGATCATCCGGGCGAAGGCCTCGCCGATGGTTTCGCACCCGGCGGCGCGAGCAACCTCGTCGACGCGGCCCCGCGCCTTGACGCGCCCGCCGTGCATGACCACCACGTCGTCGTCGGCGCGGACCTCGTCGATGAGATGGGTGGCCCACAGCACCGCGATGCCGTCATCGCGGGCCAGTGCATGGACCTGATCGACAATGCGCCGGCGGGTCGGCACGTCCAACCCCACCGTGGCCTCGTCCAGCAGCAGGAGCGACGGTCGGTGAAGCAGCGCGCGCGCCACCTCCACCCGCCGCCGATAGCCACCGCTCAGGTGTCGTACGCGGTCGTCGCGGCGGTCCCACAGCTCCAGCCGGGCAAGTTCGGCCTCGATGCGCTGGTCAGCGGTGCGGGTCGGCATGGCGTGCAGGGACGCGAAGTACCGAAGGTTCTGGACCACCGTGAGATCCAGGTCGAGCGTCGGCTGTTGAAACACGACGCCCATTTGCGCCAGCGCTTTGCGGGACTCCCTGCGGATGTCCCAACCGCCGATACGAATGGTCCCGCGTCCGCCCGTAAATAGATGGGTAATCAGCGAAAACAGCGTCGTCTTGCCGGCGCCGTTTGGTCCCAGCAACGCCGTGAACGCTCCCGGCGGCACGGCGAACGACACGTCCTGCAGGGCAAAACGGCCGCCATAGCTGAACGCCAGACCGGCGATATCGAGGGCGGGCGTGTCGGACCGCAGTACCGTCATTGGTTTACGGTTTAACCGCGACGCCCCAGGGATAGCGTCCCACCTTGATGGACTTGATGGGCTCGAGGCGCTCCACATCGATGACCGTGACGTCGCCACTGACGCCGTTGGTGGTGAACAGAAGCTTCTCATCGGGTGTCAAGGCCAGGTGCCAGACTCGGCGGCCGACGAGGAGATAGTCGTTGACCTCAAAGGCCTTGGCGTCGACGACCGCAACGTGATTGGCCGGCCCGAGAGCGACGAAGGCGTATCGGCCGTCAGCGGTCAGTTTGATGCCGACCGGTTGAATGCGATCCTTGGAAATGCCGGCAATCTCGAACGATAGGGTGTGCAGCGTCTCCCGCTTGGCGACATCGATCACGGCGACGGTTCCGCCGATTTCCGCCGATACCCAAAGCAGGGACCCATCCTTGTTGAATTCGGCGTGGCGCGGGCGCTGATCGACCAGGGTGTTGTCAACCATCTCATAGGTGGCGGTATCGATCCAGTGCACCATGTTGGTGGTTTCGGAGGTGTTGACCGCGATGCGTCCGTCCGGGCTCACGGCCATGCCTTCCGGCTCCACGCCCACGTCCACCTGGGCGATGACCTCGTGGGTTTCGATATCGACCACGGTGGCGATGTTGTCGTCCTCGTTGGAGATGTAGAGGTGCCGGTCGTTGGGGTGCAGGAAGAACTGCTCGGGATCGGCGCCCGAGGGTAAATCGCCGACCTTCTCGAGCGTGGCCGCATTATAGATCTCGATCCTGTTGTCATCGCTGGCGCAGATGTAGAGCTTCGAGAAGTCCTTGTTCAAGGTTATGCCGCGCGGCCGCTTGCCCACGTCGAAGGTGTTGACGACCGCCAACGCCTTGGCATCGATGACCGAAACCGTATCGTCCTTTTCGTTGGAGACGAACACCGTTTGCGCCGCGGCCGGCGAGAGGGCGCCTGCCGTCAAAATCGCGAAAAGCCAATACCGGTACGTCATGCCGTGCTCCCACTCCCGCAGCTATCGGTTCAAAGAACATCGGGTTTCCGGCGCATCATAGCCGAGGGTGTCCAACTCCGTGTGCTGATGCAGGAAGCCCTCCTGCGGCGACAGCGTCACCAGGGCGCGCGCCGCCGTCAGCGGGATCGGCTGTCGCAACTGCCCGTTCCAGGGACGATACGACAACGAGCGGCCCTTGAAGGCCGCCAGCTCGAACGTCTCGCCGCGGATGTATCCCGCAATCGCGGCAAAATCCGTTGAACTTACCCGCGTTGCCGCCTCGCCGATGGACCGGACCGCCGCCCACGCGGCGTAGTCCTTGGCCGTCATGCCGCGCCCCGCCTTTGCCGCGAAGCGGTTCTG
>JAHCKI010000022.1 GCA_026125865.1 Rhodospirillales bacterium | reverse complement strand
GAACTCCAGCATTGTGATGGCGTTGATCTCAGCCCCTCAAACTTCTGCCCGCGTTCTGTTCTTCGTTCCCGATTGCGATGCCGGAAGTGATCCCGTCTATCACTCGCAGGTGTGGGCAACGGCTCGCTTCCTCGAAACGCAGGGATATGCTTGCATGGTTGCCGGCTCTGAGCGCACGGCGGCAAAAGCGGAGAAGGCGGAGCGCGATCTCAACGAGCGTTTCGGCGTATTGACCAAGGTGGTTCCGCGCCGGAGCGAGGCACGAGGCTGGCTCGCCAATCGGCGGGCGGCAGGAGAGGTGGCGCAGGCGCTGCGACCGGTCATCGCCGACTTCGCACCGACGCGCATCTACTTCCGATCGTTCGCCATAAGCAAGGTTGTCGAGGGTCTCGCCAGGGTGACCGGCGCACAGACCGTTTTCGACCTGCGCGGCGCGATCGCCGAGGAGTCGGAACTGCGGCGGGGGACATTCTTCCAGTCGGTGATCATTCGCCACATGGTGCGCACGGCCGCACGCCGCGCCGACCGGCTCGCTTGTGTGTCCCAAAACCTGAAGGCGTATATCGGAGAGAACACGGGACGCGCCGATGCGATCGTCATTCCCTGTTGCGTGGAGACCGCGACCTTCGGTTTCGATGCCGAGGCGCGGACGCGCATTCGCTCCGAACTCGGTTTCGACGATGACCATTTCGTCATCTGCTACGCGGGCGGCAGCGCGGTTTGGCAACGGGCGGACGACATCCTTCGGCTCTGCTCCGAGATTACCAAGCGTGATCCGCGCTTTCGGTTCTTGTTCTTGACGTACAAGCCGGAAAGCCTGAAACAGAGCTTTAGCGAACTCGTCGCCGACGATGACCGCGCGGCATTCTTGAGCGTCCCGCAAACACAGGTCGCATCTTACCTGTCGGCCGCGGATGCCGGAATCATCATGCGCCACGACAACGTCGTGAACAACGTGGCGAGCCCGGTCAAGGTTGCCGAATACCTCATCTGTGGATTGCCGGTTATTCTGACGGCGGGAATCGGAGATTACAGCAGCGCACTGCCGCAGGCCGGCGCCGGCGTGGTTCTCGATGAGAGCTCGGACATGTCGGACCAGGTTGTCGCGTTTCTCAACTCTCACGATTGCAGCCAGCTACGCAGCAATGCGATGGCCTTTGCCCAAGGGCATCTCACGCGTGACTGCTACGTTAAGGAATACGAACAGTGCTTTGGACTTCTCGGAGCGGCCTCCGCCGCAGTCTCCTGAGGGAAACGGGTGCTGCACCAACGGAAATCGGGTTAATGAACTGATGTGTGGCATCTGCGGTTTCATCGAGTTAAGTGGCCGGCCGGCCGAGCCGGATCGGGTGTCGGCAATGGCGGCGACCCTGAGCCATCGTGGTCCCGACGACATGGGCGTGTACACCGATCGGCATGTGGGCGTCGGCCATACCCGTCTCAGCATCATCGATCTGACCGCGGCCGGACACCAGCCGATGATTTCCGACGACGGCAACGTCGTGATCTGTTTCAACGGCGAGATCTACAATTTTCTCGAACTTCGTGACGACCTCGAAGCAGCGGGGACTCGCTTTCACGGACGCTCGGATACCGAGGTGGCGCTGCAAGCCTATATCGCTTGGGGCGAGGCGGCGTTCGCCCGGTTCAACGGTATGTTTGCGATTGCGCTGTGGGACCGACGGTCGGAGACCTTTCTGCTTGTCCGCGACCGGTTCGGCATCAAGCCTCTTTACTATTATCGGGATCGGGACCGTATCGTGTTCGGTTCCGAGATCAAGGCCCTGTTGGCATCGGAGCGGGTACCCAGCGGCGCCGATCGACAGGCCTTCCATGAATACCTCCACTACGGGACGGGGTTGGGCGAGCGCACCTGTTTTGAGGGCGTTAAGAAGTTGCTTCCGAGCCATCTCTTGCGCGTGAATGGAACGGCGGTCGACATCCGCGCTTACGCCCAATTCGAGGACCCGGACCCGAACCCTATGGCTTACGAGGACGCGGTTGTACGTGCCCGCGACCTGTTGGAGGCCGCGGTACGGCGCCAACTCATCAGTGATGTGCCGGTCGGCGTGTTCTTGAGCGGCGGGCTCGATTCCTCGGCCGTCGCCTCGTTCGCGGCCCGACACTACGACGGGCGCTTGATGACCTATTCGGCCGGCTTCGATTTCGAGGGTGGTGTCAACGAGTTGCCGAACGCGCGTGTGGTGGCGGATACCATCGGATCGGACCATCACGAGCTTCACGTCTCGGCGCCCGATGTGCCGGCGCTGCTGGAACGCCTTGTTCGCTGCCACGATGCGCCGTTCGGCGACGCGGCGAACATTCCACTGTACCTACTGTGCGAGCAGCTTCGCGGGGACGTCAAGGTCATCCTGCAAGGGGACGGCGGTGACGAGATCTTTGCCGGCTACAAGCGATACGCGCGCCTATCCCACGTGGGTCTGTATCGCGCCTTACGGCCGCTCGTGTCCTTGGTTCGATCCATGCTGCCGCAGCAAGGTACCCTGCATCGCGCCATCCGCACGATCGAAGCGGTAAGCCATCCCGATGCGTCCTCGCGCATGGCGAGGCTCATGTCGCCCGAGTATGACGACATGCCGCCCGAGCGAGTTCTATCGTCGGAGATGCGGCAATGGTTGCTGGGGACGGACCCGTTCGAGCGGTATCGCGACATGGATCGCCGCTTTCGCCACCTGGATCCGGTACAGCGGATGCTGTACACGGACGCGTCCATCATTCTTCCCGATGTGTTCCTGGAAAAGGTGGACAAACCGACGATGGCCAACAGTATCGAAGTTCGCGTACCGATGCTGGACGACGATCTGGCCGGGTTCGTCATGGGGCTTCCATCTTCCTATAAGGTAAGCGGCAGCGAAACCAA
Source organism: Rhodospirillales bacterium (assembly GCA_026125865.1). Classification (GTDB taxonomy): domain Bacteria; phylum Pseudomonadota; class Alphaproteobacteria; order Rhodospirillales; family Defluviicoccaceae; genus JADJXQ01. Next base: position 12,879 of record JAHCKI010000022.1, on the reverse strand, counting down.
GAGGCTGTTGCGACAGGCCTTGACGGGGGTGATACCGGAGACGATCCGCAGCGGCCCCAAGAAAGGATTCGGCGTGCCTTTCCAACACTGGCTACGCACGACGCTGGCCGACTACATGAAATCCGTTCTCCTTGATCCGTCCAGCAATGCGGACCAGTGGTTCGACCAACCAAAGTTGACGACATGTATCGATCAACACGTCAGCGGCGCACGCGACAACGGCTTTCTGTTGTATCACTTGCTCAATCTGTGCTTGTGGCGCGCCCACTATCTATGACGGCGTAAACCTCTCCTACTCAGAGCTTGGGCGACGTTGCGACCTCGCGGCAATAGTCGGTGAAGGTATCGGCCCAGGCCGCAGCATCGAATTGCAGGCGTTTGACCGCCGCGCCTTCCCGAAGTTTGCGGAAGAGATCCGGGTCCTCCACGAGACTGGCCATGGCGGCATGCAAAGCCTCGCTGCCCCGCGGCGGGACCATAAGTCCGCAACTTTCGTCGACGATTTCGCGCAAGGAGGGGAGATCACTACAAACGGCAGGCAGACCCGCAGCGAATGCTTCGACCAGGGCTCCGGCGTAGCCCTCCTTATAGCTCGGCAGCACCAGGCAATCCTGCTCCGCAAGGATTTTCGGCACGTCCTCCGGGGCGGCAGTGCCGCCGTAACGAACCACCGAGCATGTCTCGAACACGGATTGCGTTAGGTCGAAACCCAGCGGTCCCACGACGGTGATCTCGACGTCGGTACCGCGAAAGCGCTCCCCCGCCTCGATCAGTTCACGAATGCCTTTCTCCGTGCGCACGTGTCCCACAAACACGAAACGACGGCAGGGCCGGGGCTCGCCATCATCATCTTCTTCATCGCCAGCGGCGGGAACCGCGGTCAGTGGACGGCTCGTGGGGAACCAACGTGTTTGGGTTAGACCCTCGGCCCGCATTCGATCGACCAGGCTTTTGGTTTGAGCGAGGTAGATGTCGCTGTGCCGAAGTGCCCATCGAGCAAAGCGTGCCAATAGCGGGCCCAACACCTCGCTATAGTGGGTTCCGCCAAAGGTCCTGAAAATCACGGGTGTGCGACTGAAACGGCCGATGGCGGCGATCGCCACGCCCATGAAACTTAGAGCCGGCGTACTGCAGTGAAAGCTGATGACGTCGACGGTACGAGACAAGCGGGCGACTTCGAGGACTTGCCGCAAGGTGGCGTATAGAGCCCGGTGCGGCGCACGCCGAAACGGACGACGATCGATCACGACCAACGAGAGTTCGGCTTTCGTTTTGAGCTGTTCGATCAGGTGAAAGAAGCTGACGGTGGCGCCCCCAAATGGGGGCGGCAAGGGGCCATACAACAACACACGCAGTTTGGGCGTCTTGGCGGCGGTCTTATGCGCGTGAGTCTCATGCTCGGTAGTCTTTTGCACGTCAGTCACAGCCACGTATCACCGACCCCTGAAAAGGTTGAGTTCCCATGCCAGTCGACTATTCCTCGGGCATGTTGAGACATCCAACGATCGCCGAAGCCCCTTGAAATCCGTTGAGATCGCCAACTCGACGAGAAGCGGAACGACGGTGTTCGAGTTGGTATTTCTTCACCCGTGTCCAAAATAGCTTAAGGGTATCTCGAACAAAAGCGCCTCCTCGACGTCGGAAGTGGAATTTGCTTTGGTGGGCACCCGCAAGGTTTTCCCGATGATAAAGTCAACACATCATCCCATGAAGCCTGACCTCCTATGAAGCCTGACGGGCGCGCGAATGCTTGGCGACTAGAGCAGGAATTCAGCGTGTGGACCCGGAAATCGTGTGATCCGGCCGATGAAGCCTCGGCGGTCCGGCAAATGACAGGGCGGTTTTCGCGTCTCGATTGGTGTCGCTTCCAAAAGGTCTTGCCGAGGGAACCATTCACCATATTTTCGCCATATAGAACCGCCACTGCATAGTGCGCAGTAGCGCTCTTTGTTCGTGTTTGAGCGTGACCAAATAGCGTGCATACTGCAGATTGAAAAGCCTTCGGTTGTCGCTTTGCGTTTTGGCGCGGCGATTGAGGACATCTTTGGATTGACAGCGCACTGTAGCATGTGGCACGTGCGTTGGTGTTGCGCTCGAGGATGTCGAAAGAAGAGATACGTTTCTCGCGATAGGGATCAACGATTCGGCCGAACGCCGTACCGTCGGGAGACGTTTAGCAGTAGAAACCACCTATGGGGTTAATAGGCGAAGAACCACGACACCGTGGACCTTGTTGGTGGTGTCGAAGAAGCACGTCAGTAAAGGAGGGGAACAAGTATGGCTAAATTTAGAGTTTACGACAGCCTATTTTACGCGAATAAGCCGGCTTCCAGCACGCTTGGAATGAAGGAGATTAAAGCGGTTGGTAAGGCTATCTGGAAAGATGGTTACGAATCTACCGACCCAACATATATCAAAAACGTGATCGTGCCATATATAAAGGACACGATTATTCCAAGTCTGAAAACGAACACACCGAAATTCATGTATGTCGATGTCGAGGGAAACCGGCCCTTTGCGCCAGGCAATAATGTCGATGATGCCATAACAAACTACCAGGCAATTTTGAAGGCTTTTCAAGATGGTCTTCCGAAGACCAAGATAGGGCTGTACAGCATCGCGCCGGTTCGCAACCCAACACCATGGATCGATACCGACAAATGGGAAGCGAAAAACGATGCGGTGGCGCCGATCTTGAAGTATTCCGATTATTCGATGCCGTCGCTCTATACCTTTACAGACAACCAGCAAGACTGGGTGAAATATGCGGTAGCGAACATCCAAGAGGCGAAACAGTATGGAAAGCCGGTAATTCCGTTTCTTTGGCCACAATACGCCGAAGGCATGGGGTCAAAAACGTATGACTTCATTGAACCGGACTTTTGGGAAACCCAATTAAAAACGGTTCAGAAATATGCGGATGGTGTCGTGCTTTACGGCCGCTCCGGAACTGGCAGCACGAAATTCACCTTCGACACGAGCGACCCTTGGTGGCATGTGACTGCCAAATTCATCGGCGGGAAAGCATTAAAAACCATAACCGATCCCCCGGACCCAGACCCAGTCCCGGACCCAGACCCAGACCCAGACCCAACGAATGCGCACGACATCGTGATGGAAGCTGAGGACATGAAGCTTGGAGGCGGATACAGGGTCGAGACTAAATTTTCTGCTTTCGCTTCCGGTGGGGCGAACATCGCGATCTACAAGGCTAAATTGGGAACGGCCGAAGGTACGTTCACCGGAGACAGCGGTAAATACACCATTACGTTGGCGGGCTGGGACCAAAACGCAAAAAAAGGCGTCTCCAGTGTTGACGTCTTTATAAACAACAAGCTCATCAAAACGGTCGTGTACGACAACAACAACAACGGTAAAGCCCAGCCACATCCGAGTAATTTCTTCGAGAAGGATCTCGGCCATTACGACCTCCAGACCGGCGATGAGATCGAGCTTCAAAGCGTGCGCAGCGGTCAAGAATGGTCGCGGGTCGACTATGTCGCGTTTGATGTTTGGAGCTAAACGAGCAGGCGATTGACCAGACAGACCCGGCTAGAGCAACGTGCGATTGGGTATATTAGCCTAATCGCACGATTGTACTCTACGTCATTGTATTCAAAAGCAATCCCATGCGATCAGGTGTCTAGGCTTGATCGCATTTTGCTTAGGGTCTGTTCCGAAACAGACCCTTAAGCACCCTTGAGCGAACAGCTTTCGGGCCCCATTGTCACAAGACATACGGCGAGCGATTGAGCCGATTGAGCCTCGTCGCCCCGCGCCCCATCGGAAAGGACCACACGCTTGGATATTCAGCGTACGCTCGCTCGAGTAACGAAGCCAATGATCCGGTGTATCGGATCGCTTGACGATGGGGGGGGATCCGACGTGGGGCCATCCGAACGGGTTCGTCGTCGTACCGGGGCGACGGTCGCGGCACGGGTAGGCGTCTTGCTGTTCATGGTGCTTGTCGCCGTCCCGATTCAGCTTGTCGCCGTACCGAACGAGACGGTTGCCGCCTCGGTCGGCGGCAATGCGGATGAAAGCGACGGGGCTCCGCTCGGGGACGGCGGCGATGTGCGTCTGGCCCAAAGTCGTGTTGCTCAACCCCCGAGTATCGGTTCATGGCAGGGGAGCGACACACAAACCCGTGCGGCCACGACCGCCATGACCGGGGGCTTGTTGTGTCGCAGCAAGAGCGGCGACGTCACCAAGATCTTCCGGCTGTTTCACATCATGAATCTCAATGGTCGGGATGTCGGGCCTTTTATTCCCCGTATGCCGATGGTCGGCACCTCCGGATGCATCCACCCAAAGGGCACGCCCCCCCATGTCGATCCCGACCTCGGTTACGTTGAGCGCAACTGCATTCCCAAATACAGGCGGAACCCGCCACCGATCCTGGTGCTCGATATTGAACACTGGCGCGTCGATGAGGGCGTGAGCGAGGCCGAGCGGCAAATCAGCATGGACAAGTTCAGGCGAACCATCGGGCTGTTTCGCCGCGGACTGCCGCAGACCGAGATCGGCCTCTATCGTATCCTTCCCCGCCGGTTTCATTGGATCGACGCATCGCCGAGGCGGAAGGAGAAATGGCGCCGGGTCAATGAACGGAATCGCGAACTCGCCGACATGCTCGACGTGATCTTCCCTTCGCTTTACGTCAAGAAGGAGGTCGAAGCGATAGACGACTGGTTGCGGTACGCGGAAGAGAATATCGCCGAAGCGGCAAAATACGGGAAGCCGGTGGTGCCGTTCATCTGGGGACGCTACTACGACCGTACCCCAAGCGGTAAGAAATCAAACCCCAGTGTGCCTTACTCGGATTGGCACGCGCAACTGGAGTACCTGTTGGATCACCCCGATGTCAGTGGCGCCATCATGTGGGACTGGTACGCCAACGACTGGGATCGGACGAGAACGACCGAGTACTGGCGGGCGACGGAGGATTTCATCCGCGAGCATTGTGGTGCCGGTTGATCGGGCGGTTCGTCTACTTGATTTCGGGCAGTTCCGTGCAGTGGGCGGTCGGTGGGGGTTGGTCCGAGCGTTTCCAGGAGAAGGCGCGAATGCCCTTTGCACCGGGCAGGGCGATCGGCTGAGTGCGGCGTTCGATAACGTCGGCGACGGCGTGATCCAGTTGCTCCGGATTTCGCCAACGGAGCGCATCGGTGACGATGAGACCGTCGGGAAAGCAGTCGATGATCCGCTCCATGGATTGGGGTTTGCTGATGACGGGCAATCCCGTGCGGTGGTCGCGGCTGAATTCGTCGGGTTCCTTGAGTTCGGATAGCCGGCTCTTGCTCAGCGTAATGTCGACACGACCGAGATAGTAAAGCGCCGACAGCTCTTCGCCGGCCACCACGACGGCGGCATTGTCAAGCCAGGACTGGAGCGGCGCCTTCGCCGCCGACCATTGCGGCCGTTCCCTCATCGTCGGGAGGGACACATCGGCGACGATCGCTATGGTTTTGACGAACGCTGTATTCGACAACACCACGAACAGCACGGCGAGCGTGATGAGGATCCAGCCTATTGACTGATTCGGAGCGCGCGGTGTCAGCAACGCCGTCAGCCGCTCCCTGACGTCCGTCAACAACGGGCGGAGCTGGACAAAAACCTGTTGCAGTGCCACCCCCCAGATCACGAACAGGAACGGCATCGCGTAATAAAGAAGCCTGTTGTTCTTGACGCCGCCGAATGAATGTAAAACAAACGCCACGGTGAAGAGACAGGTGGCGTAACCGCACTCCTTTGGCCTGTACGCCATTCCAACGAGCACGGCTAACGGGAACAGGGGCCACAGCGTCGGGAAGTCCCTGAGCAGCTCGCCGTGATAGAACCAGAAAGCGTCGCGGGTGTCGGACGCCCATACGGGGGTCGATCGGTAAAGGTTCCAGAATTGATCGCCGATGCCGGTGGTCACAACGAGAGCGGACCCCATCGCGGTGACCGCCAGGAAGCCGACGACGATGCACCCCCGCAATACCGGCGACGGCACCCGTGTCCACATCCAGGGAACGATGACAGTCAGTCCGATCCAGGTGCCGATCCCCACCAGGCCGATCAATGTGGTGATCTGGAGGTGAATGCTGACGCCAAGGCACAGCGCGGAACCGACGGCGATGGCGATGTTGCGCGCGGAAAGCGCCCGGTCGGTGAACAGGGTATAGACGCCGATCGCCCCCAACCAGAACAGAACGCCGTGAAGCGCGTAGAACCGCGCGAACTGCGACACCGAAACGGCTTCGGACGTGAAGCACAACAGCAAAGCGGCGATCCAGGCCGCCAACGGTCCTGCAAAAGACCGGGTCCACAGGAACACCAGCACCACGAGGACGCCGCCCAGTACGGCCGACGTCATCCGCACCATCTCAACGCTGTGCCCGAACAGCTCGAAAAGCCGCGCCACCATGACCGTGTATAGATAGGCGCGCTCATACGTACCCTCGAGAATGCGCGGTCGGCCTTCCGCCAGCCAGCCTTCGGCGGCCAAAACATGGTATAGCTCGTCGAGCACCGCCGGATCGCCGAGCTGGGTCGCCCGGACGGCAATGGCGATCACCGCCAGGGCGATCGCCGCCGGCCATTTCTGTTGGGCAATGGCGGAAAGAAATTTCGACATACGCACCTCGCTAACTGCGTCTCGGCTCTTACGCGGCTCGGAGCCGGCGCACGAGGAGATTGAGATCCGATACCGTCAACAGCCTGAGGAGGAAGGTCAGACCGACAATGATGACGATACCGAGCGCCGCGCCCGGCAGCGGCGGACCCAGCAACAGAACGACGGCCGTTGACGCCGCCAGCAACACCATGACCTTCAGGTAGGCGCCGACATAGCGCCGGTGCAGCGCGCGGTTCTCCGTCGTCATCAGGAGCGAAGAGAAGAAAGCGACGACCAGAGACGTTAGCAGCAGCGCGATGGCGCCGCCCACGCCCTGATAGGTGGAAATGAGCCAATAGCCGAAGCCGGTCATCACCACCAGACGCAGGATGCTCAACTGAAACAAGGAGCGCGCCCGCCCCAGACCCATCAGCAGAATCCCCATCATCTCGTTGAGAAGATTGACGGTTATCCAAAAGACCAATATTTGCATGATCGGCACGCTCTCAAGGTACTTTTCCGTGTAGAACAGGACAACCAGCGGCTTGGCGCCGGCAATCAGCACGGCGGCGGTGATCGTCAGGAGGCCGCCGGTGAAGCGAAATAGGTGGAGGCGTGCCTCCTCCTCGGACACCTTCAGCGACGACACCAACCCAAGCAGCACCGGTCGCTGCGAATCGAAGGCGCGTACCATCTGCCGCGGGACTTGCATTGCCGTCGAATACGTCGCCAGGGCCGCCGTGCCCAGGTACGAGGCGAGCAGCCCTTCAACAAATCTATTCGCGATCAAATTGATCACCGACGAGCCTTGAAGCATTCCGCCGAAGCGCAGCATTTCGGCCCATCGCTGGTGGCTCAAACGCGGCCTCAGGTAACGGCGGAGAAGATAGGCCATGCCCAGGTCGAAGATGAAATAGGCCACGACCGTACCGATGAACAGGCTTTCTACGGGTTCGCCCAGCGCGATAAGAGCAATGGTCAGGGCCAAACGCAGGATTTCGCTGCCGCCGGTACACATGGTCAAGGCGACGAAGCGCCGTTCGGCGGCAAGCATGCTCTGCCCCATCAGGAACAGCATCCGGAGCCAGGCGATGGGAAGGCAGTAAAACCACAGCGCCTGAAACGCTTCCGATGGCCAGATCCAGAGCATCAGCGGCTGTAGCACAAGCAAGAGCAGAACGGCGACGCACGCCAGCACCGTGTTCGCCGTGACCAGGAAACGGGCCGTATCGACGTACGCCGAGCCCTTTTCCGAGGCGAGGTAGCGAATCGCGGTGTTGCCGAGCCCCATACGGCACACGGTATGGGCCATGTTGGCCACCATCAAGACCAGGAAGTATGCCCCCACATCCTCCTTTTCATAGACACGCACCGCCACCATGATGACCACCATCGATGCGATCATCGCGCACACGTTCGCGGCCAGGGAAAATACGCCCCCTCTGGCGTAAACCCCCATTCTTCCACGCTTTACCGTGTCGTCACCGGTCGGCGAAGTGCCTTGCATATCCGCTCGTGTCTCTGTGCAACGGGAATCCTGCCAACAATAGACATTACCACATACCCTGGCGAGTCCATGGATCACCCCGGCCAGGGCAATCGCATTTGACTCTCATATGCCAGCTTGAGTCTCAGCTACGAAGAAACCCGCCAAAGTCATATGCGATAGCCTTGTCAACCCGGCAGCGATGGATCTTTATACGGTTTCCGTGTTGCCTTCACTCGCCATAATAGCATTTCCTTTAAATAACATCACCAAAGATTGCTATCGGCGTCGACAAAGGCTATTGATAGTGCTTTGCGGAAGCCCATGATAGCTTGGCTTTGGAGCCCGGTGTACGGCGGTGGTTGCATGAGCGATTTCGATACCGGGCATCATCCGGCGACCAGTGTTATCGGGGCCTTCAACTGTCTCAGGAATCGCGAACAGCGGACACCGAGCCAAAAATGACATATCGTTCCCCATCTCCCCTTCAGGCGCCATCCAGAACTCAGGTCCGCAACCCAAACATCCAGCGTGGCGGCAGCGGCGCAACCGAGAGAGGCGACCCTCTCCCACCACCGGATACCGATCAGCTCGATCCGCCGCCATTTGCCAAAAAGCTAGCCTTCGCTGTTGGGCTCCTTCTGGTTTTGGCGTCTCCCATCGACGCGATAGCGGGCGTGCCCAGGTTTAATTTGTTAAGCCTGCTCGTGCTGTGTGCCCTCTATGTCGCGTTTGTTCCCGGCGCCGCTGCGCAAGTTTTTAGCGTAAACCCCTATGTGGTATCCTCAACCCTTCTATTCTTGTGTCTATCACTTGGTGTGCTGGAGACAAGGGTTACGGACTTCGCAACAACAAAAACAATACGATTTGGATTGTACTGGGTCGTTATTCCAGCAATGTTTTACTCCATTGGGAGTAATACGTCTTTGAGTAGGAGTCTTTTTTATGGAATAGCTTGCGCTGGAGTATTGCAAGTATTTTTTGTGTTTTTTCACTATGGTAGTCCGACGCAGCTTGCGAAAACCACGCAGCAAGCCGGTGGCCGGCTGGGATTTGAAGAGCAAGGTCCCATCGGGGTCGCACGGGCCCTCGGTCTGGCGGTTGTCGGCTTCATCTTTGTTATTCAAAGGAAAGTTTTTTCAATCGGCGCAATAATAGCTGCCGTGTTTCTTCTTCTCACCATGCCGTATCTGTTTTTTTCCGGTACTCGGACTGTTATGTTTGCCCTGTTCTTAAGTATAGCTGCAGCCGCCGTTATAGTTCTCCCGCTTGCGAAATCAAGCCGAATGATAATATTGGCTTGTTTAATATGTTTATTTATCGTGTTTTTTGCATTGAATTTTGGAGGGGAAGACTACTTAGTAAAAAGGTTTGCCACGGTATTTCAGAATTTTGAAGAAGCGGACAACAGGACCGGCCGTTGGCTATATACGCTACGCTTGATTTCCAAGTTTTCGGTACAGGACTGGATTATCGGAAAAGGAACAGCGGATTTCGCTGCCGTGATGGCGGTTTTTGGAACGACAACATTGGACCATCCCCATAACATTTTTCTCGAGCTTCTTTACGAGAATGGAGTCCTTGGCGTTTCGGTTTTCATCATCCTTTTGGCGTTTGTCGGGATGGGCTTGTTGAGTCTAAGACATGCGCCTCCGGAATGGCGGGATTTGGGGTTCGCGGCGGCGGTGGGATTCTTCTTTGCGCTCGTCAATGCGCAGGCGAGTTTCGACATGTCGCGCAATTTCTGGATCGGCATGTTCGCCGCCTTGTTGCTCGGGGCCGCGAAATCTTCAAAGGAAGCTTCGCGCACGAAGGAGATGGACTCGAAGGATCCGAAGGCCAATCTTGGTCCGGCGAAGGCGGTCTTGGCCGCGGGGCCAATACCGCCGGCACCTCCCGCCAAAGCGGAACGGGGAAGGGCGAAGCCCAAAAAGCTCAGTATGTAGGTCTTTGAGCCTCCCGGCGACAACCCTTTGCGCCGGCATTGACAACGGGGCGGTGGAGAATATAGTGCCGGGCGTTGGCGCGGCCGCCGTCTCCGGCGGGAAGGGCGTTTTTGTCTTTTTTGGGTAGTTTGAGATGTTCGCAGTCATCCGCACTGGCGGTAAGCAGTATCGTGTCACCGAAAATGCCCGTATTGAGGTGGAGCGGCTGCCGGGCGATCCCGGCGAAACCATAGCGCTCGGCGATGTGCTCATGATCGGAGGCGACGAGGACGCGCCGCTCGTCGGTGCACCGCTCGTCGACAATGCCGCCGTGTTCGCCGAGGTCGTCGAGCAGAAGCGCGGCCCCAAGATCCTGGTTTTCAAGAAGAAGCGCCGCAAGCACTATCGCAGGACAAGAGGCCACCGCCAGGAATTGACGGTACTGCGCGTCACAGGTATCAGCCCCACCGGCGAAGCGCCACTGCGGAAGTCGGCGGTTGAGGCCGACAGCGGGGTTGCCGCCGAGGCGGCATCGATAGCGCCGGAATACGTGGCGCCCGACGCGACATCGGCCGGCGACACCAAGGAGGTATGATATGGCCCATAAGAAAGCCGGTGGTAGTTCGCGTAACGGCCGCGACAGCCAAAGCAAACGTCTCGGCGTGAAAAAATACGGTGGCGAGATCGTCGTCCCCGGCAACATCATCGTCCGTCAGCGCGGCACGCGCTTCCATCCCGGCGAAAATGTCGGGATCGGTAGGGATCACACCCTGTTTGCGTTGAGCGAGGGGCGCGTCAAGTTTCTGACCAAGGCCGGCGGCCGCAAGTTCGTCACGGTGGAACGACCGAACTTGGCGTAACGTCGTCTGGCCGTTTCGACACCATGGGGAATGGCCGGTCATTCCCCTTTTTTGTTGAGACCCCCTTTTCTTTGAAACTTCCTTTGTTGAAGCTTGGGCGTTGAAATTCCTCGACGAAGCCAAGGTGTTCGTGAAGAGCGGCGACGGCGGCGATGGCTGCGTGTCGTTTCGACGGGAGAAGTTTGTCGAGTTCGGCGGACCCGATGGCGGTGATGGTGGCCGCGGCGGCGACGTCGTTGTCGAATGCGTCTCGGGCCTCAATACTTTGATCGATTTTCGCTATCGTCAGCATTTCAAGGCCGAGCGCGGCAAGCACGGCAGGGGAAAACAATGCACGGGCGCGGCCGGGCAGGACGCGGTCTTGTCCGTCCCCGTCGGCACCCAGGTTCTGTCCGAGGACAAGCAGGCCGTGCTCGCCGATCTCACCGAAGTGGGACAACGGGTGCTCATTTGTCGCGGCGGTGACGGCGGCCACGGCAACGTCCGGTACAAGTCGTCGACCAATCGGGCGCCGCGCCGAGCGCAACCTGGATTTCCGGGCGAGGAGGGGTGGGTCTGGTTGCGTCTCAAACTGCTCGCCGACGTCGGTCTGGTGGGCTTGCCCAATGCCGGCAAATCGACGTTTCTATCCGTTTGTTCGCAGGCGCGGCCGAAGATCGCCGACTATCCGTTTACAACCCTGCACCCGCATCTGGGTGTGGTCAGCCTCGGCGATGATTCTTTCGTTATTGCCGATATCCCCGGCCTCATCGAAGGCGCGCACACGGGCAGTGGCCTGGGAACTCGTTTTTTGGGCCACATCGAGCGCTGTCGCGTTCTGCTGCACGTGCTGGACGCGACGGCCGATGACATACCGGCGAACTATCGGACCGTGCGCCGAGAATTGTCGGCCTATGGCGCTGGGCTCGACCGGCGGCAGGAGGTTGTCGCTCTCAACAAGGTGGACGCGCTGTCGCCCGAAGAGGCGGAGAAGCGAGGGAACAGCCTGGCCCAATCGATCGGACACGAGGTCGTCATGACATCCGGCATCGCCGGTACCGGCATCGACGATGTGTTGCGGCGCGTCCATGCCCTGATCCGCGAGGGGCGCCTCGCCGCCGACACGCCCGCACCCGCCTACACGCCATGAATGCACAGCGGAAATCCACCGAGTTGGCGGTCGGTCGTCGGCTGATCATCAAGATCGGCTCGGCGCTCCTGGTCGACGAGGCGCACGGCGCCATTCGCTCCCCGTGGCTTACGTCGTTGGCGGCGGACGTGGCGGCCTTGCGGGCGCGTGGCCAGGAGGTGTTGCTCGTATCGTCGGGCGCCATTGCCGTCGGGCGCCGCCAGCTCGGTTTCACGGCGCACAATCTGCGCCTGGAAGAGAAGCAGGCGGCCGCGGCCACCGGCATGATCCAGCTCGCGCACGCCTATCAGGAGGCGCTTGCGCGCCACAGCCTGACCGTGGCCCAGGTCCTGCTCACACTGTCGGACACCGAGGATCGCCGTCGCTACATCAACGCCCGCGCCACGTTGACGACGCTCCTGAAGGTGGGGGCGGTGCCGCTGATCAACGAAAACGACACCGTCGCCACGGACGAGATTCGCGTCGGCGACAACGACCGGCTCGGGGCGCGGGTGGCGGCGATGATCAGCGCCGATATTCTCGTCCTTTTGTCCGACATCGATGGCTACTATACGTCGGACCCGCGCCATGATCCCAATGCCCGGTTCGTGCCGGAAATTCATGCCATCACGCCGGAAATCGAGGCGGCCGCGGGTAGCGCGGGAGGCGGTGACGGCACCGGCGGTATGGTGACGAAGCTCGCCGCCGCCAAGATCGCTCTGGCCGCCGGATGCCGCATGGTCATCGCCGACGGCAAGCCGTTGAGCCCCCTCGGCCGCATCGAAGAAGGGGCCCGCTGCACGTGGTTCTTGCCAAGCGCCACACCGCAAACGGCGCGCAAGCGGTGGATCGGCGGTTCCTTGCGGCCGTCCGGCGTCCTTGTCGTTGACTCCGGGGCG
>JAHCKI010000219.1 GCA_026125865.1 Rhodospirillales bacterium | reverse complement strand
TACGTTCGTTATTTATCCAGTAACCTGGATTCGTAAGTTTGTAGTTCACAGTTTTTTATTTAATATTGGCCTTATTCTTTCAAGTTTCTGTTTTTGACATGATCCCGCGGTTCTTCCCGCTTTAAGTTTTCTGTCATTTCCCTGCTAGACTTGACGGACGTTCGCTCTCCACACGTCATTAGTGTATATGATTTGGGCTGCTGTATGTAGCAAAATCTTTCAATATCGCTAAATTTTTCGACAGTTTGTTACCCCGTATGGGGTAGTTTTTGTAGAGCCCCGCCATTCCACCAAGTCGATCGTTCCTACCCAAACAGCGCCGACCAATAAAATGTGACGCTGATTCAATGCTTTGCTTCAAACCGTGTCGGCCTTATGGGATGCCATCAGGTCGCGACATCGCTCATTGAAGGTCCGAACGGCTGCTGACGGTCCATTTTCATGGGCCCACACACCAGCTGAAACCGCGAGAAAGTCCGCACCGGCTTCGATGAGAGGGGCGCAATTGTGGACGGTGATTCCGCCGATGGCCACGCAAGGCACGGTCATCAGTTCGTTCCACCAGGCAAGGATGTCCGGATCGGCCTGTGTCGGCGGTTCCTTGGTTTGGGAAGGGAAAAACGCCCCGAACGCCACATAGTCGGCGCCGGCTTCCGCCGCGACCATGGCCAGATGACGAACATTGTGACAGGTCACACCGACGATGGCATCGCCGCCGACAATCTTGCGAGCGTCACCATAGGAAACATCGTCTTGGCCAATGTGAACGCCGTCGCAGCCCGTCTTCGCCGCTAGGTCGGGCCGATCATTTAGAATGAACGCCACATTCCGATCCTGAGCGATGGGCGCCAGGGTGCGGCAGGTACGCACGATGTCATCGTCCGCCGCATCCTTGAGCCGGAGCTGCACCGCTGCTACATCACCCGCCTCCAGGGCTTCGATAAGTTGGCGCGAAAACGCCGCCACGTCGAAACGCGGCGGCGTAATCAAGTACAAGCGGCAGGGGGATTGTGCGGTCAATTGAGTATCGATCCAGTGAGTATCAATCCCGCTGACGGACTTGGCGTCAGTCTTTGCCCAGGTAAATGTTGATGATGCGGCTCAACATATCGATGGCTTCATCCCGCGGCCGCTGGAAGGTATTGCGGCCGATGATGGAACCGTTGCCGCCACCATCGCGAATATCGCGCGCATCCTGGTAAACCGAATCCGCGCCCTTTTTGGCGCCGCCGGAGAAGACGACGAGACGACGGCCAGCGAACGCCGCCTGCATGCAATGTTTGACGCGCGCTGCTTGCGTCGAGATGTCGATTTTCTCGGCCTCGTAGACCTTGCGAGCCTCGTCCTGCTCGATGTCGGGACTCGGCAGCTTGATCTTGATGATGTGGGCGCCCAGCAATGCTGCCATGTGGCAGGCATAGGCGCCGATGTCGACGGCCAGTTCGCCGGTTTTCGAAAGGCTGCCGCCACGCGGATACGACCAGATCACCGTCGCGATGCCCTTGGATTTCGCTTCCGCCGACATCTCCCTGATCTCTTCCATCATGGCGAAAGAATCGTCGGAGGCCGGGTAGATCGTAAAACCGATCGCGGCACAACCGAGACGAACCGCATCGTCAACGGACGCCGTGATCGCTTGGCTCGGGGCTTCCTTCGAACGATAGAGGGTATTGGAACTATTGACCTTCAGAATGATCGGAATTTGCCCGGCATAGCTGTCGGCAACGGCTTCGACCATGCCGAGCGGCGTCGCATAGGCATTGAGGCCGGCATCGACGGCTAGTTTGATATGGTACTCGGGGTTGTAACCATCCGGATTGGGCGCGAAGCTGCGAACTGGGCCGTGCTCGAAGCCCTGGTCGACCGGCAGGATCACCATCTTGCCGGTGCCGGCAAGTTTTCCGGTCGACAGAATGCGGGCGATGTTGGCCTTGGTACCCGGATTGTCGCTTTCATAGTTGGCAAGGATATTCTTGACAGTCTTAGTGACTTTCATAACCACAGATCTCCCTAGGGGTTGATACGGTATCACATACGCTGTCGAATATTGCTGTTGTGGGCGCTTTTTTGCGGCCTCAGATACACCGGCCCAATGGCCGTTGGCAACTCGCGTGTTGATGCGATTGCCTACTATTTTCAATTTTCCGCGGCGCCGCCCTCGTCCCCCGCAAGCCAATTCCGACAAGCCTGAACAGGCGCCTCGCAATCCAGGAGATCGAGCGCCGGCGATTGGTCCTCATCGAGAGTGGCGCCGACCTGCTCGGCGATATCAACCACCTTGGCTCGCACATCATTGCGCAAATTCACTCGAATGCACTTGATGCCGTGACGCAAGGCGGCAAGAGCTTCGCCGACGTCTTCACCGCAGTCCAGTACAGCTTCGTATCCGACAGCGGGAAAATCCGTCCGCGCCGCCGCGATGATCTCGCGGAACGCCAGCGCGCCGAGATAAGCCGCGGCACCGAATGCGCTTCTCAGCCTTACGCGTACGCCGAGGTCGGCGGCGGCCCGTAGCGCCGAGCGGGCATGATCGAGATCATGGATGATGACGGTGCGTCCCATCACCCCGATGCCTCACGTGAAAGAGGCCGGCGCAAAGGCCGGCCTCTCCACAACCACGCGTGAACCGCTGTTTACGCCGCGGTGCTCCAAACTTCGGGCGCCTTGGTGGCCCGGTCCTCAAGATCCTTGCGTTGCGCCTCCAATTCCGGCGGTAGAAATTCGCCGAAGGACGCGAAGTACTCTTTCAAAGCTTTCGTCTCGCTGAGGACGCCTTCGCGGGCGATATCAGTGATGCCTAGGTACTTGTCAGTACCGAATTCGATACCGGACCACGTGATGTCTTCATAACGCGGCATCATGCCGAACGGGCTCTCGACCGCACCGGCCCGTCCCCGAACCCGGTCGATGATCCATTTGAGTACGCGCATGTTCTGACCGAAGCCCGGCCACACGAACTTGCCGTTTTCATCCTTCCGGAACCAATTGACCCGAAAGATTTTCGGTAACTGGAGGTCGGTCCGTTTGCCCGTATTGACCCAATGGCCCCAGTACTGCCCCATGTGATAGCCGATGAACGGCAGCATGGCGAAGGGATCACGGCGAATGGCCGCCTGACCGATGGCCGCCGCCGTGGCTTCCGAACCCATGGTCGCTGCCATGAACACGCCGTGATTCCAGTCGCGTGATTCATAGACCAGCGGGAAGGTCTTCGACAGGCGTCCACCGAACAGGAAGGCGCTGATCGGAACGCCGGCCGGATCTTCCCACGCGGGGTCGATGGTCGGACATTGCCCCGCCGGCGCCGTGAAGCGGGCATTGGGGTGCGCGCCGGGCGTGCCCGCGTCGGGCGTCCACTCGTTGCCCTTCCAGTCGATGCCATGCGCCGGCGGCGGACCGTCCATGCCCTCCCACCAGATATCGCCATCGTCTGTAAGCAAGCAGTTGGTGTAGATGCAGTTGCCCGGCTTCAGCGTGTCCATCGCCATCGGGTTGGAGTTGTATGACGTACCCGGGGCAACGCCGAAGAAACCGTTTTCGGGATTGATGGCGCGCAATGAGCCGTCCTTTTGCGGTTTGATCCATGCAATGTCATCGCCGACGGTGTACGCCTTCCATCCCTCGAAGCCTTTCGGCGGCATGATCATGGCCAGGTTGGTCTTGCCACAAGCACTTGGGAACGCCGCGCCGAGATACGTCTTCTCACCTTCCGGCGATTCAAGGCCGAGGATGAGCATATGCTCGGCGAGCCAGCCCTCGTCACGCGCCATGGCCGACGCGATGCGCAGCGCCAAGCATTTCTTACCGAGAAGGGCGTTGCCGCCATAACCGGAACCGTACGACATGATTTCGCGAGTTTCGGGGAAGTGGCAAATATACTTGCGGCTGATGTCGCCTTCGCACGGCCACGGGACGTCCGCTTGGCCGGGCTCCAACGGCGCACCGACCGAATGCACACAAGGAATAAAGAAACCGTCACTTCCGATGACGTCCAGCGCCGCTTGGCCCATGCGCGTCATGATCCTTTGATTGGTGACGACGTAAGCGGAGTCGGTCAACTGCACCGCCGGATAGGCGATGGGCGAACCGATCGGCCCCATGCTGAACGGAATAACGTACATGGTGCGACCGCGCATGCAGCCATCAAATTGCTCGTAAAGAACTTTACGCATCTCGTCCGGCGCCATCCAGTTGTTGGTCGGACCGGCGTCTTCCTCCTTTTCCGAGCAAATGTAGGTTCTTTCCTCGACGCGTGCGACGTCACTGGGATGGGAGCGCGCAAGATAGCTATTCGGCCGCTTATCGGGGTTGAGCCGCGTATAGGTACCGCCCTGGACCAGTTCTTCGCAGAGGCGGTCGTATTCCTCTTGCGAGCCGTCGCACCAGTAGACGTTGTCGGGCTTGCAGCGTGCAGCCCATTCATCAACCCAGGCGATCAACTTGGCATTGGAGGTTGGAGCAGTCATTAGGTTCCCTCGCACAATTCGTTGTCCGATAGGTCCGCTCCTTGGTCCTCTGGGGAAGGTGTCCAAATTTGACAGACACAAAACTGATGTTTAGAGCGGTCCCGCTTTCTGGAATTCGTTCAGTCTAGGTATTTTTGTGCAGTGCATCAAGCGATTCCGGCTGCTCCCCCAATCCAATACCGCTTTTCCCACATTGTGGCGAATTCACCTGACCCATCACAACCTTAGCTTTCAATGGCTCCAGAAGC
>JAHCKI010000218.1 GCA_026125865.1 Rhodospirillales bacterium | reverse complement strand
AATGTGAACTATCGCACCCGTATTGACGAAGCGGATTGGCAGTTTGCGCGCAACGAAATTGGTTTCGAGGGCGGTATTCGCGCGCTCTATCTCTCCGGAAACTACGTTCTCTTCTCGGAAGAACAGGGCGGCGAGTTCGGGGGGCGTGAGGAGATCGCCGTCTCGCTGCGGTCTCAATTCACACGGCACTGGCGTGGTCGGATCTTTGGCACCCGTGACTTGGCGGCGAAACGACAGCTCCGTTTCGGCCTCGGCCTCACCTATGAGGACGAATGCTTCTTGATCGATACGCGGTTGCTGCGCGAAGAATTCGAGGATCGCGATTTGGAACCGAGGGATTCCGTTTTCATTCGCGTCGCTCTGAAGACCATCGGTGACCTGGGATTCGGTTTCTGACGGAAACCCATTTGAGTACGCAAGGGAAGGTGTGAACTGAAAAAGGGTACTTTCACTCGTTGGATTGTGGTGGAGCGTGCGTTCGCGGCATCACTCGTGCTTTTTGTGCTGATTGTATGCGCGGTTGCCGCGGTTTCCGTGCGCCAATCATGGGCGCAGGATTCGCTGCGGATTGCCGCGGTCGTGAACGATGACGTCATCACGTTGCAGGATTTGGAGAGCCGCGTCTCGCTGCTCCTGGCGACTTCCAACCTGGAGAGAACGGCCGAAAACCGCAGACGATTTCGCGGGCATGCGCTCCGAAGCCTGGTCGATGAACAGCTTAAGATGCAGGAAGCGGAACGATTGGGTGTGCGGATCGAACGCGCGGAAGTCGATCGCGCTTTGTCCCAGATCGCCTCGCAGTTCCGTCTGCCGCCGTCACAGTTCGCCCAATTTCTGGAGCAGAACAGCGTAAGCATGAACACCTTGAGAGACCAAGTGGAGGCGGAACTCCTCTGGGTCAAGGCGGTGTCAGGTCAGATGCGCGGCAAGATCACCATCACTGACGACGAGGTCGCATCCCGTCTGGACCAAATGAGCCGGGAGGCGGGAACGCCCGAGTACCGGGTCGCGGAGATTTTTCTTCCGGTCCAGGATTCCGAGAAGGAACCCGAGGTCCGCAATCTGGCCGACGGTCTTGTCCAGCAGATCCTTTCCGGCGCGAGCTTTCCAGCTTTGGCCCGAAATTTTTCGCAAGGTGCGTCGGCGGCGAACGGCGGTGATCTTGGTTACGTGCGCCTGGAGCAGTTGCCGACCGAAGTCCAGGATGTCGTCACCGGTTTGTCGCCAGGGCAGATGTCGCCGCCCGTTCGTTCCACGGATGGCTATCACATCATCGCCTTGATCAATATGCGGGTTGCCCAGGGGCCGCAGGTCGGCGCGATTCAAATGACGCTTAGTCAATTGATTGTGGCGTTGCCGCCCAATCCCACGCCGCAGGATGTGGACGACAGTTTGGCAAGGGCGAGGAACATGGCGGCGAACGCGGCCACGTGCGGGGATCTTGATGCTTTGGCGGGCGAGGACGATGTCGTCACCGCCGGCAGCGTCGGCTCCGTTACCTTGGCTCAGATGGAGGAACCGTTGCGTGGCGCCGTTCGCTCGCTCACCGTTGGTCAAAAGAGCGCGCCTATTCGTACCGCCGAGGGCGTCACCGTGCTGATGGTTTGTGATCGTCGGGATGACAGCGTCGATGCTGATCTTCACGAGAGCATTCGTAAGACGCTTCTGAACGAGCGCCTCACCGCCGCGGCACGGCGCATCCTTCGCGACCTGCAGCGCGAAGCCTTCATCGACGTTCGCATATGAGCAAATGCTCGCAGGCTCTTTTCGCCCCCCTGGTGGTGACCATGGGTGAACCGGCGGGTGTCGGCGGCGAACTGACCTTGAAGGCGTGGCGCCGCCGTGCCGAAGGTGTTCCAGTGTTCGCGGTCATTGACGACATCGAAAGGCTGCGGCGTCTTCAGGAATCGCTCGGATGGGATGTTCCGCTTCGCGAAATTCCCCATGTGTGCGAATCCGCGACGGTGTTCCTCGACGCCTTGCCCGTGCTTCACCAACCGCTTCCCAATACCGTCGTTTGGGAACACCGGACCCCGAAAACGCACCGGCCGTCATCGCCGCCATCGAGCGCGCCGTCGACCTTGTGCGCAATGGTGAAGCCGGCGCCGTTGTAACCAACCCGATCCATAAGAAGACGCTGTACCGGAGTGGCTTTGCGTTTCCCGGGCACACCGAGTTTTTGGCCGATTTGGCGGGTGGTACCGCCGAACCGGTGATGATGTTGGCGGGAGATGGCTTGCGAGTCGTGCCCGTGACCATCCACGTCAGCCTGCGCGAGGCGATCGACAGCCTGAACAGCGATGCCATCGTCCGCGCCGCGTCCACGACCCACTCGGCCTTGGTGCGGGATTTCGGCATCGCGCGGCCGCGACTGGCCGTTGCCGGCCTCAATCCTCACGCCGGCGAGGAAGGTGACATGGGGCACGAAGACCAGGAAATCGTTGCTCCCGCCGTGACGCGGCTTCAAGCCCTTGGGATGGATGTGAGCGGTCCGGTACCGCCGGACACCATGTTCACCGACGCTGCGCGCGCGGGCTACGACGCCGCCATATGCATGTATCATGATCAGGCACTCATTCCCCTGAAGACCCTGGCGTTTGATCGCGGTGTCAATGTCACCCTCGGATTGCCGATCATTCGCACCTCGCCCGATCACGGTACCGCCTTCGATATCGCCGGTCGCGGTGTGGCCAGCGAGGCAAGCTTGGTCGCCGCCCTGAGAATGGCGGCGGCAATGGTTGAACGCCGCGCCGCCCGAGCCAAGGATGGGGCGCCGGCTTGACGGAAGCGCCACCGCTGCCTCCATTGCGGGAGGTCATCGCCCGCCATGGTCTCGACGCCCACCGGTCGCTCGGGCAGCATTTTCTTCTTGATCTCAATCTCACCGACCGCGTCGTACGGGCCGCCGGCAATCTCTCCGGCGTGTCGGTCATCGAGGTTGGGCCTGGACCCGGCGGCCTCACCCGCAGCCTGTTGCGGGGGGGGGCAGGTTTCGTGCTCGCCATCGAGAAAGATCCACGCGCGGTTGCCGCCGTCTCCGAACTGGCCGCCACCGCTCCCGATCGATTGCGGGTGTTGGCGGCCGATGCCCTTGAGGTTGATGCGCGGGCGTTGGTGCCGCCGCCGCGAAAGGTCGTCGCCAACTTGCCCTACAATATTTCGATACCGCTCCTGCTCAATTGGTTGCGCCGCATCGGGGATTTCGTGGGGTTTACCTTGATGTTTCAAAAGGAGGTCGCCGACCGGTTGACGGCGCGCTCGGGCGATTCCGCCTATGGGCGCCTCTCGGTGATCACCCAGTGGTTGTGTGATGTTCAACGCGAGTTCAACGTCGATTGTCAGGCGTTTACGCCATCGCCGCGGATTACGTCGACTGTGGTTACTTTGATTCCGCGCGAAAACCCCTTGGCGCCGGCTACGTGGGAAAGCCTGGAACGGGTCACGGCCGCAGCCTTCGGACAGCGCCGCAAAATGCTGCGCGGCAGCCTCAAGGCCATTGGCCTCGATCCGCGAACTGCGGGCATTGACCCCACGCGGCGCGCCGAGGATTTGTCGGTTCAGGAGTTCTGTGCCCTGGCGCGGGCCTTGAACGATCGCGGCGACTATTAGGATCGAGCCGCATGATAAGGAATCGCGACCGGAGCACGCGTGATCCGATGGTGTCGGCGTCACTTCTCCTATCCATCGCCGTCTTGTGCTGGGCGGGCAACTTCGTTCTTGGCCGGGCGATCCATGCCGATATTCCGCCGATAGGCCTGACCTTCTGGCGGTGGTTCGTCGCCGGGTTGGTATTGCTGCCGCTGGCCGGTGTCGATCTGTGGCGTCATCGCGCCGCGTTCGTCCGCTCCTGGCGCCTGGTGCTTGTGCTGGCGGCGAGTGGCATTTGCCTGTTCCATATTTGCGTGTACACCGCCCTGCGAACGACGACGGCAACCAATGCCGCGCTTCTTGTCGCGACGACACCGGTGGTCATTCCGGTCATGTCGTATTTGATCTACCGGACGGTGGTGAGTGCGCGGCAAGCCATGGGCATCGCTCTTTCGCTTGTTGGCGTCACCGCCATCATCATCAAAGGCGATTTGGCGACCATTTCGGCATTGCGGCTGGTCGAGGGCGACCTGTGGATGCTGTTGGCGGTGCCGACTTGGGCGTTGTACTCGGTATTGTTGCGCCATGTGCCCGACGACTGGCCTCGGTTGGCCATGATCCTGGCCATCACTGCCTGTGGTCTCGTCCTTTTGACACCGCTCTACGTTTGGGAATTGGCGGCCGTTGGCGCCATGGCTCTGAGCGTGGACAACGCCCTTGCCGTCGCTTACGTCGCCCTGTTCGCCTCGGTTATCGCGTATATCGGCTGGAACCGCGGCGTCGCCTTGATTGGAGCCAACAAGGCGGGGCTCTTCATGCATTTGATGCCCGTATTCGCCACTGCTCTGGCCGTTCTTCTTCTCGGTGAAAACCTCCATTTTTACCATGGTGTAGGAGTGAGTTTGATCGTGCTTGGAATCGTGCTCACGACCATGAACGGTCCACGATCCAACGGTGCTTGATCGAGAGAATACACATGGGCCGATTGCCGGTGTTCCGCGAGTCATGAGCGCCGGTCAAGGCGGGCTCCTAAATGTGACGCTGGATCCGAGCTTTCCGTCAAATCACCTTGTCTACCTTTCCTATGCAGAAGCCGGTGACGGCGGTGCCTCCACGGCGGTGGCGCGAGGGCGCTTTAC
>JAHCKI010000217.1 GCA_026125865.1 Rhodospirillales bacterium | reverse complement strand
GAGATCCGGTTGCCGAGCACCCGGTTTCGGCGCGCGATCGGATTGTGGTCCAACGCTCCGACCGACGTCGATGGTCAACGCATATCGGCCGAAGAATTCATGAACCGGCAGGAAGAGTGGCTGCCGTCGGCGGCCGACCGCGCCTATGTGCGCAGCCTCATGACGCGGGTTACGGAGCCCGGAAAGATGGCGGCGTGGATCGCTCCCCCGGACCGTGGAATCAATAGTCTTCCCGTCGACTACGAATATGTGAGACTGCACTAAAGACGTTGCGCGGGCGAGAACCGGAGCGACGACGGAACAATGCTCAAGGTCGCCATTGTCGGCAGCGGCCCCTCCGGCTGTTATGTGGCTGAGCGCCTCGCCAGAGCGCGAAAGAGTGCCATCGACGTGGATGTATTCGAGCGGCTGCCGACGCCCTTCGGCTTGGTTCGCGGCGGCGTCGCACCCGACCATCAGCGGACAAAGGCTGTGGAACGTGTCTTGTTGCGCGCGTTGGCGCAACCGGAAGTGCGTTTTCTTGGAAACGTCGCGGTGGGTTGGGATCTACCGCTCGATGCGTTGCGTACGGCCTACGACGCCGTTGTCTTGGCGGTCGGGGCGCCGATCGACTGTCGCCTTGGCATTCCCGGCGAGACGTTGGACGGCGTCCTCGGGTCGGCGGCCTTCGTCGGCTGGTACAATGGTCATCCTGACCACGCCGACCTCGAGTTCGAGTTCGACCGGCTGCGATCAGCGGTCGTCATCGGCAATGGCAATGTGGCCATCGATGTGGCCCGTGTTTTGAGCCGCGTGGGCAGCGAAATGGCCCTTTCGGATCTTGATCCGGTTGTCGAGGCGGCGATGGTGAAGGCACCACTGGAACGGATCATGATCGCCGGACGACGCGGCCCCGCCGACGTCAAGTTCTCGCCAGTCGAACTGGGAGAACTGGGGCAGCTTGCTCGGGGGCATCCGGTGGTGCGGGCCCAGGACCTCAGCGAGGCGCTTAACGCCGCCAATCCTGCTCTCGGTGTGTTGAGCGTGTTCGCCGGGATGCCGGTAGACGACAGGCCTGTCGCCATTGAGTTCGCGTTTCATGTACGCCCGGAGGAATTCATCGCGGACGCAGACGGACGGCTCGGCGCGGTCCGTTTCCGTCGCACGCACGCCGTGGGGAGTCACCTTACCGACACCGACGAAAGTTTCGAGATTCCGGCGCAACTCGCAGTCACGTGCATCGGCTACCGGTGCGAACCCCTGGATGGGTTGCAGCCGGCGCAGGACTCTTTCGCCAACGTTGGAGGTCGGATCGATGATGGACTCTATGTCATCGGCTGGGCGGGACGCGGACCCTCCGGAACGATCGCCACTAACCGGTCGGAGGGGCATGCGCTTGCGGACAGGATCCTCGCGGATGTCGCAGCGAAGAACCGGCCGGGATGGAAAGCCCTTCTGCCCTATCTCAAAGCCGCCGATGTTGTCAGCCTGGACGATTGGCGCCGTATCGATGCGGCGGAGAGCGAGCGGGCACCGAAGGGACGCGTACGGCGCAAATTCCGGAATGTCAAAGAAATGCTGGCAATCGCACGCACCTCCCCTTGAGCAAATCGTGCGACCCCTAGCAGCATAAGAAAAAGAGTGATCCGAATAGAAACATCGGGAGAGGAATCTAAATCATGGACCGGGAGCAGTTCACAACCCTCATGCGACCCGCATACGACGTCATCGCCGGCACTGCCGTCGACGAGACCTTGGCCGAAGAGCTCAATCGCTGTTTCCCACCGGGTGGGCCTTTCTTCAAGGCCGTCGAAGCCGCTTGCCACTCGGCGATCGAGGCCGGGTGGATGTGCAGCCAGGGCGGATCGGGCCGCCGGTTCGGACGGGTCATCGAGGCGGCTCCCGAAACGCACGATCTCAGTGTCGATGTCGTCGACCTGATCGACATCGTCGGCCCGCATCACCGTCACCCGACCGGAGAAATCTGCATGGTCATGCCTGTTACCCCGGAAGCCAGATTTGACGGCTTCCCGGCTGGATGGTGCGTCAATCCGCCCGGATCGGCGCATCGCCCGACGGTGACAGGCGGTGAAGCGCTTGTCCTCTACCTCCTTCCGGGAGGCCAGATCGAATTTACGGGAGAATGAAGAGCGACAACGACGACTGCAGACGTCTCGCCGTCGTGGATGGATCGGCCAAGCCGTAAATCGTGTTGACGGTCAAACAAGTATTCTTGTACGTTTTTACTGTAATGATATAGTCGAGTCATCATGCGGCTCCATGCCCTTTCGCGGGGGATCGATGGCTGGCGAAGACGTGAACCCGATGGCCCACAACATCGCGCAGGCGCTCTTTTCTGACGACAAGATGGCGCGCTTCGGAGAGCGCATCGCGATCCGTCGGGGGGACCGGGCCATTTCATACGGTGAGTTGGCGGACCTGTCGCGTTCGGCTGGTGACGCACTGCTGTCCCGGGGCGCGAGCGCCGGAGACCGCATTCTTTTCCGCGCACTGGATACCGAGCATCTGGTGGCCGGTGTCCTGGGCGCCATGGGCGTGGGGCTGGTTCCGGTGATCCTGTCTCCGCGAGTCAGCGAAGACGACATTCGCTACGTGACGGAGGAAACCGGGGCGGGCATCCTCATCGAGGACGACGAGCTTGGCATCAGCCGCACGCCGGCAACACGGCTGGCGGTTTCGGCGCTGGCGCCGTCGAGCGAGCGGGGTGCGGTATCCAGGGAGAAGGCTGAGATTCCGAAGAGCGAGTCGTTTTGGCTTTACTCGTCGGGAACCACGGGGCGGATGAAGGGCGTGATCCACGGGCATCACGACTTGGCGCCGGTCTTGGGCTTTCACGAAGGGTCACTCGGCGTCGGACCGGGATCGAGTACCTTCTGCACCTCTCGTATCTCATTTGCTTACGCGACGAGCAATGGCCTCCTGGCGCCGCTGGCGCTCGGTGCGACGGTGGTGCTCCAGCCCCATTGGCCAACACCGGAGAGCACGCTGGAAACCATCGAGGCGATGCACCCTGACGTCGTGTTCTCGGTGCCCAGCATGTACCGCGCTTGGCTCGACCTTCCGGCGGATCGACTCAAACCCATGTCGAAAGTCGGCCGTTTCGTCTCCGCCGGCGAGCACCTGCCGGTCCCGATCGCCGAGCGCTGGCGAACGGCAACGGGTGCGACCATTCTCGATTGCTATGGTTGTTCCGAAACTTGCTTCCTCGTTTTTGCATCACCCTCCGACCGACCACGAGCGGGAAGTGTCGGCTTTCCATGCCGAGATGTGGAGACGGTGTTACGTGACGAACAGGATCGGCCCGTCGGGCCGGGCAAAGCGGGGCGGTTGTTCATTCGGCATCCATTTCTGGCTCTTTCCTATGGCCCGGCAGCGCCAATCGCGGCCCAGGCGCGTTTCAGGGACGGATGGTTCAACACCGGCGACATCTTTCGATGCGACGAGGACGGATACTGGCATCACTATGGTCGCGAGGACGATTGGCTGAAAATTGCCGGCCAATGGGTCAGTCTCCGCGGCATCGAGGAGGTTGCTGGGACATTTGCAGAGGTCGATCAGGTGGTGGGCGTAACGGCCAACGACACCAACGGATTCCTCCGCATTACCGTGTTTGCGGTACCAGTAGCGAGATCGGATCGGGCGGGACTCGAACAGCGGTTGCAGGACTTCCTCGGCGAGCGCCTGCCGGCATTCAAGCGCCCGAAGTGGGTGCGCGTCGTCCAGGAGCTTCCGCGAACGAGCACCGGCAAGATCAAGAAGGGAGAGCTGCGGCGCATGATCGAGGACGAAGTGGCGTGAGCCGATCGGCGCATCTGAATATCAAGGTCGCTTGGGGTGATTGCGATCCGGCGGGCATCGTCTTCTATCCCAACTACTTCCGATGGATCGATGCGGCCACCTGGAACCTGTTCGAGCAGGTCGGCAATGGTTGGGGCCGGCTGCAAAGCTTGTTCGGTCCGTTTCAGATCCCTTTGCTCGACGCCAAGTGCGCTTTCCGGGCACCCTGCCGCCGCGGCGACCAGCTCACTATCGAGAGCCGCATCGTCACTTGGGAGCGCAAGGTGTTCAAGGTCGACCATCGCCTCCACGCCGGTAACGGCATCGCCGTCGAAGGCTGGGAGACCCGGTGTTGGACCCGCCCGGATGCAGAGGACGGTGGGCGGCTGCGCTCGGCGCCGATCCCCGACGAGCTGAGGGCCCTGTTCGAAGAGGCACGGTGTGATTAGGCTCGATCAGAATAGAGACCGGCCGCTTATTGGAGAGGCCAATGTTTGCTATGATTTCCTGAATCCACCCGTTAACGATGGTGGATCGCAACGTCGGTGCGCGTTCGAATAACCGCGCGCAAACAATAACAGTGGGGAGGATACAATGAACGTGCGCACTATCGGTCGGTTCGTTGTCGCCGTTGCCATCATGGCCGGCATCGTCGCGATGGGACTCGGTCGTCCGGCCGTGGCCGAGGATATCGTCCTCCGGATCCATCATTTCCTGCCGCCGCCCTCGACGGCACAGAAGCAACTGATCGAGCCCTGGGCCGAGCGCGTCATGAAGACTTCAGGGGGACGGATCAAGGTCGAGATTTACCCGTCCATGCAGCTCGGCGGTAAACCGCCCCAACTGTTCGACCAGGTGAGGGACGGTGTCGTCGATGTCGTTTGGACGCTCGCCGGATATACGCCCGGCCGGTTCCCGAAGCTCGAAGTTCTCGAACTACCGTTCGTACCGGGTTCCGCACGGGCAA
>JAHCKI010000216.1 GCA_026125865.1 Rhodospirillales bacterium | reverse complement strand
CTTGTACCGACAAGTGCCATTTCTTCCTTGGAACCGGCGACCCGAAAAACATGCCGGTGGCGCGCCAGGACCTCCTGCGCAGCGTCTATCGCCATTATTTCACGGTGTCGGGGAAAGCATTGGGCTCACTGGCCGGCGCGCGGCCGCTCGATGAAGACGTCCTCAAGGAGTGGTACACCTACTTCCACCAGTGTTCCCAGTGCCGCCGTTGCTCGGTCTTCTGTCCGTACGGCATCGATACCGCCGAAATCTCCATGGCCGCGCGTGAGATCATGGACAGCATCGGCATGGGGCAGAAGTACTGTAACGAGGTGATCACCAAGGTTCACAAGCTCGGAAACAACCTGGGTCTACCGCCACCGGCCCTCGCCAATACCCTTGAAGGCCTGGAAGAGGATGTGCTCGACGACACCGGCGTCGAGGTCCGTTTCCCGCTCGATGTCAAGGGCGCCGACGTGCTGCTCATCACCCCCTCGGCGGACTTCTTCGCCGAGCCCCACGTCGATGGCTTGATCGGTTACGCCAAGGTCTTTCACCAGGCGGGCATCAGTTGGACCCTCAGTTCCTACGCCTCGGAAGCGGGGAATTTCGGCATGTTCATCGGCTCCTACGAGCAGATGCACAAGATCGCCAACCGCATCCGGACCGCTGCCCTCGACCTCGGCGTCAAGCGCCTGGTGTTCGGCGAATGTGGGCATGCTTGGCGCGTCGCCTATTCCTTCCTGAACACCCTGGCGGGGCCGTGGGATTTCCTCGACCCGCGTTACCCCGTTCCGCAGCATATCGCCGAAATCACCCTTGAACTCATCGAAAAGGGCGCCATTCGCCTCGACAAGGAGGCGAACGCCGATATGACGGTGACGCTTCACGACTCCTGCAACGTGGCGCGGGCATCGCGGTTGGGAAACAGGCCGGGCGGCCAATTCACCACTCCGCGGCGTTTGATCGAGGCGAGCGTGCCGCGTTTCGTCGACATGCACCCCGACACGATCTGCGACAAAACGTTCTGTTGCGGCGGCGGCGGCGGCCTCCTGACCGACGAATTGATGGAACTGCGCGTCAAGGGCGCCGTGCCGCGCATGGAGGCCTTGAAACAGGTGATTGAGGACGATGGCGTAACCCACATGGTCGCCATGTGCGCCATCTGCAAAAGCCAGTTCACCAAGGTATTGCCCTATTTCGGCTACTCGATGGAGATGGTCGTATCGCTTCACCAACTGGTCAGCCGGTCTATTCAGCTGGGAGCAGCCTCATAGACCGCGACCCGGAAAGGACGATGGATCAGAGGAGGCTTCGATAGTGACCGCAAACACCACGCCGGTGCCGCAACCGGCCCCGACATTCCGACGCTTCATCGATGGCGACCACGAGCATCGGCCGTGGCAAGAAGAGATCTTCAACGCCAGCTGGTCGCACAAGTGCCCGACCTACGTGCAAGGGAGTTCGCCTTGCCAAGGCGCCTGCCCATCGGGTCATGACATGCGCGGCTGGCTACGCATCGTTCAAGGCCTCGACAAGCCTCCCAACGGCATGAGCTGGCAGGAATACGCCTTCCGCCGCATGACCGAAGCGAACCCGTTTCCGGCGGTGATGGGACGAGTCTGCCCCGCGCCATGCGAGGACGCATGCAATCGCAATGAGGTCGATGGACATGTCGGGATCAACTCGATCGAACATTTCATTGGCGACTGGGCGCTCGCGACCGGCATCGGTTTCACCAAGCCGCTGAACGAGAGCGGCAAGCGCGTCGCCGTCGTCGGCGGCGGGCCCGCCGGACTGTCAGCGGCCTACCATCTGCGCCGGCGGGGGCACGCCGTCACCGTGTTCGACGATCACGACGCGCTTGGTGGCATGGCGCGTTTCGGCATTCCCGGCTATCGCACCCCGCGCGAGGTGCTGGACGGGGAAATCGATCGCATCCTCGCAATGGGCATCGAAGTCGTGTTCAACACGCGCGTCGGGCGAGACCTCACGATTGCCGAACTCGAAAAGAACTTCGACGCCGTTTTTTGGGGGCTCGGCACCCACAAGGGCCTGGGCTTGTCGATCCCCGGCCTCGATGCGACGAATTGCATCACCGGCCTCGCGTTCCTGCGCGCCTTCAACGAAGGGCGGCTCGAGTCCGTCACCGGCCAGGTCGTCGTGCTGGGCGGGGGCGATACCTCGCTCGACGTCGCGACCGTCGCGCGCAGGGTCGGCCACGTCACCCAGGTTTACGAAAAGGACCGCCCAGAACCAGCCATTTTCGGCCAGACCGCGCATGATGTCGCGACCACCGCTCGCCGCAAGGGAGCGGACGTGATTCTCGCTTTGCGTCGCACGGTCGGTGAGTTTTCCCGCAAGGTCGCAATGCCAGAGGAAGTCGAGGAGGCGGTGCGGGAAGGCGTGAAAATCCTCGAGGGAGTCATTCCGCTGGAAGGCTTGAAAGATCCGGAAAACCGGATTCGGGGGATCCGGATGTGCCGCTGCAAGATGGACGGCATGAAGCAGATTCCGATCGAAGGCACGGAATTCGATCTGCCCTGCCAATTGCTGGTGGTTGCGGTCGGCCAGAAGGGCGACCTCGGCGACCTTGCAGAACTGGATAACGGAAACGCCCTCATCACCACCGACAGACGGCAATGTGTTGCAGGCCGCAAGGGCCATTTCGCTGGCGGCGACATCGTCCGGCCACATCTGCTGACCTCGGCCATCGGCCACGGGCGCATCGCTGCGGAAGGCATCGACCGATATCTCAACGGTGAGGAACCCCCTCAACGCTCCCGCGTCGACGGTGTCCATTTCAATCTCATCGACCGGCTGCACGGCGCTGGACTGGCGCCCGAACCCATCCACGAGCCGATCCGAGGCACCTGGACGAGCCGATCTGCGGTCCACAATTACGAGGATCGCGCGGCTCAAGAAATCATCACCCACGAACAACTGTTTCTCGCGCATTTCAGCTCTACGCCGCGCATTCTGCGGCGCCAGCGTACGGTCGAAGGTGATGACGTGGTGGGGGACTTCGGCGAACGGCTGTACGCGCTGACCGAGCCGGAAGCGGTCTCCGAAGCCAAACGCTGCATGAGCTGCGGCCTCTGCCTCGAATGCGACAACTGCGTGATCTACTGCCCGCAGGACGCGGTTTCGCGGGTTCCGAAGGCGGAGCGCGTTTCCGGCCGCTATGTGCGAACGGACTACGCGAAGTGTATAGGCTGTCACGTCTGCTGCGACGTTTGCCCTGCCGGGTATATCAAGATGGGGCTGGGGGAATGAACTTTTGGCCGTCTTCAAGGCGGCCTTGGATGGGGCCATTGACCACCGCGGTCGCGGTCGTGGCTATGGCTGTATTTTTTATCTCCGGCTTCGGTGAAGGGCGTTCAAGCGACAACGCGCAACCCGCGGTGACATCAGCCACAACGGGTCCCTGCCTGCTGCCGGCACCGGACATGCGACGCCGGCACAAAGACCTGCTGTTCGAAGAACGGACGAAGGCGGTTCGCCAGGGAGACCGCAACCCGGAGGCGAGCTTGAGCCGCTGCATCACCTGCCACGCGGTTTTCGATGAGGCCGCCCAACCCATCGCGTACGACGACGAGCGGCACTTCTGCCGTGCTTGCCATTTACAGGTGGCGGTCGCCCCGGACTGTTTCACGTGCCACCGCTCGACACCGGTGATGCCGGTGACACCGATCCAAACGGGAGGGACGCAATGAGCGCGCCCGAACCGGTCGCAAGGCGTTCATTCCTCGCCACGGCCCTCGCCGGCTTGACGGCGACGGTGCTGGGGCCGGGCATTGTGCTGATGGCGTTTCCAGGCGAAGCCGCGGCGGCCCCACGCCCGGCGTCAACCGCTCGCCGTTGGGGGCTCCTGATCGATCTTTCCCGTTGTGAAGACGGCTGCTCCCGATGCGTCGAAGCCTGTAGCGGGGAACACGGCTGGCGCACGGACTCTGAGGGTGCAAGCGAGCCGCAATGGGTCCGCATCGTTCATGCAAGCGACGAAGACAGCGGGCGGACGTCGCAATTTCCGCTGATGTGCCAGCACTGCGCCCAACCGCCTTGCGCCGACGTTTGTCCCACCGGCGCCACCTTCCGGCGTGCTGATGGCGTCGTCCTCGTGGATCGGCATCGCTGCATCGGGTGCCGCTACTGCGTGATGGCCTGTCCCTTCGGTGTTCGTTTCTTCCAGGGAGATACCGTTCGCGACCAGAGGCCCCATTCACCGCGCGGCAAGGGAACGGCAGAGGCGTGCAATTTGTGTGTTCACCGCGTTGACCATGGTGGTCTTCCGGCCTGTGTCGAAGCGTGTTCGACAGCAAACAGTGCAATGATCTTTGGCGACCTCAACGACCCTGGCAGCCCGATCCGCGCCGCGTTGTCCGCGATACCGACGACGCGGTTGCGAGCGAATCTCGCCCTCGGGCAGGGCGTTCGATACCACGGCCTGTAGGGGAGAAAGCTGCGGATGCCGGCGATGATGTTCAAGCAATTGGAGGCCTCGACGGGGCGATTGTGGCCGGTCGCGGCGGTCATCGCCTTTGGTGTCGCTATAGGTTTCGCTGCATTTCTGATGATCGAGATCGAGGGCCATCACGTCACCGGCATGACCCAAAGGGTGCCGTGGGGTGTTACCCATGTATTCGCCTATTTCTTGATCCGTGCCGCTTCCGGCGCCTTGAACGTGGCGATGCTGGCCGCCGTTTTCGGCCGCTCGATCTACAAACCGCTGGAAGCGTTTTCGACGATGCTCGCCCTGGCGCTTCTGATCG
>JAHCKI010000215.1 GCA_026125865.1 Rhodospirillales bacterium | reverse complement strand
CTCTCCCATCCGTTCAACGGCAAACAGCGCCGCAACGACGATGGCTACGCCAAGCGCCATCGTGATCCGCGCAATCCTTTGATCTACCTCTGTTTTTACGGCGCCGGCGATCTCCGGCTGAGCCATTGTGTTCATAAAGACTACCTATAGCTGTACACGTTGACTTAACCCAATTTGTGGTAGTAGTTACTACTTCAAGACGATTGAAGAGACGTTACTACACGGAATACGGGTTATGACACATTTTCACAAAATTTCCGACACCCTCCGCCGAGCCACTTCCGTTGTCGTCGCCGTCGTGACGATCGTCATGTCCCTCACCTGGTCGAACACGAGCGCCGCGGACATGGCGCGGCCCAGCTTTTTCCACAGCCGCGAAATCCGCTCCACCGACATCTCTCGGTTCAAGAAATGGAATGAGGCTCTGGCCCGCTATGCCGCCGCCAATGAGCAGGGCAACGCCGGCAGCCTCCACCGCTGGCACGCCTTCCTCGAAACCATCCGCACTGCCGACAAGGGGCATCAACTGGAAGCGGTGAACACCTTCATGAACGCGCAGCGGTACGTCACCGACGACAGCCTCTGGGGCGTCAACGATTACTGGGCGTCCCCATCGGAATTTCTCAGCCGCTCGGCCGGCGACTGCGAAGACTATGCGATCGCCAAGTACCTGTCCCTGAAGCTTCTCGGCTGGACCGACGACGAACTCAGGATCGTCGCCGTCAAGGATCTGAAGCTCGGGATCGGCCACGCCGTTCTCGTCGCTTTCCACAACGGCCGTACCCTGGTTCTCGACAATCAGTCCAAGCAAATCCTGGAAGCCGAGCGCCTGAACCACTACCAGCCGGTCTATTCGATCAACGCCACATCCTGGTGGCTGCATCGCAGGGACACGCGGGCGTAACGACACAGCGCCCGCCTTTACACACAAATAGCCCCGCCCAATCTAGTAGCTTGATAGCCCATTTGGGGTATTTGCCATTGTTTGGCCATAATTTGACATCAAAATTTTATCAAGGCTCGGATCGGTCGGTGGGACGGAGAAAACAGATCCCGTCGATTTATTAGTATTTGACCATCGCTTGGTATTTGTCCCGGCGATATCATGTAAAGTGGATCTAGATGCGGATAGTATGTTTGCCTCGTTTCGTACAATTGACCAAAATATTACTTACGATTTTTGTATTTTTACTATCATTTGGCGTTTCTGATTCTTCGTTCGCGGCGTCAGCAAAGCCGAGTTTTCTTGGTAGCCGCGAAATTCGATCAATGGATACGTCGCGCTTCAAGAGTTGGCACGCCGTTCTCGCACGGTATGCCCACGAAAGGGAAAACGACCTAACCCAGTCGAGCGAATTCCGGCTGTGGATGCGATTTCTCGACGGAATTCGTGGTGCCACTCCTCGGCAGCAACTCGTCGCCGTCAACCGTTTCATGAATTCCCGCCGTTACGAAAGCGATACGCGCAACTGGGGGGTCAAGGATTACTGGGCGTCTCCCGCCGAGTTTCTCGCCCGCGCAGCCGGGGATTGCGAAGACTTCGTCATTGCCAAGTACCTTTCTCTGACGGCCCTCGGTTGGAACGAAGATCAGCTTCGTTTCGTCGCCGTCAAAGACCTGCGAACCGGCATGGATCACGCCATCCTCGTCGCCTTTCACAACGGTCAGGCGCTGGTGCTCGACAACAATTCGCAAAGCATCAAGTACGCCGAGGAACTGTCGTACTATCGGCCGATCTACTCCATCAACAGCACGTCCTGGTGGCTGCACAGGGCCGGCTTCCCGGCTTGAGGCTGTAAGCCAGGGCTTTGACCGTGCAACCGGACTTGTTCAATCTGGTCGCACGGCTCTTTCGGCACCGTTCGCGCCCTTATCGGATCACCAGCACCGAGTGTTTGGCATGGCGGACGACCCGGGATGCGTTGGGACCGATGAGGAAATCGGCCATCTCCGGGCGATGCGAAGCCATGACGATGAGGTCGGCGCCGATGTCATCGGCCGATCGCAGGATCGCTTGATAAATTGTCCCCGTCGTCACGTGCTTGAATGCGCGGATTCCGGCCGGTACATGCTCGGCCGCGAACGACTCCAGACCCTCCGCCGCTGCTTTCGCCAGTCGTTCCTCGGTATCCTCCGGCAGGTGCAGCCGATACATGCCGACGGGTAAATCGGGGAAAATGGTCAACAGGTGGAGTTCGCTGCCGAAGGCCTCGCACAACGCCAAGACCTTGGGAAGGGCGCCTTGCCACGATGACTCCTCGTGGAGATCGACGGGGAAAAGAATCTTCTTGTACATGTCCTGTTATGTCCAGCGATGTCCTGTGTTTTCCCGTGTCCGGCTCCGGGTTACCTCGCTACTGCCGGCGAGCGGCGTTGACCGCCGCGTCGATGACATCGCTGCCGATGTCCGGCTCGAAGCGTGACCACACCGGCATCCAGGCGTCCCGCCACGCTTGCAACTGGTCATCGATCGGCGCGAAAACTACTACGCCCTCGCCGCCTTCGGCCATGGCCTTGTTCCGGGCTTCCTCGTTCTTCTCCGCCGCCAGCCCGTTCACTTCCGCTGTGACCTCGGCGAGGATCTCTTCCAGCGATGCGCGGATATCCCTTGGCAGGCCTCGCCAAAAATCCGCGCCGGTGATCACCATGTAGCCGAGATGGCTGTGACCGATCTCCGTAAAATGCCGGTGCAGTTTGTGGATTTTGCGTGAGTAGATGTTCGACCAGGTATTTTCCTGCCCGTTGACCACGCCATCGCGAATCGCATCCGTCAGGCGGCTGAACGGCATGGCCACGCCGACGGCTCCTATGCGCGCGTATTGCTCCTGAAACACATCCGACGGCTCGATGCGAAACACCAGACCATCGGCATCGCCGGGTGTGTTGAGCTTCTTGGTGCTGGATATGACGCGCGGGCCGTTGTCCCAAAACGCCAATCCCTGGATTCCCCGGCTGGTCATGGACGACAGCAGTCGCCGGCCGACGTCGCTCTGCTGGAAGCGATGGATGTGGTCGACGTCCTCGAACAGGAACGGCAAATCGAAAACCTGAAGGGCCTTGGCCCAGCGGTTGAACTTGGCGAGCGACGGCGCTGCCATCTCCACATCGCCGAACAACAGGGCATTGAGAACTTCATCGTCGCTGAACTTCTGCGATGCGGGATAAACCTCGACCGCGACCCGTCCGGCCAACCGCTCTTCCACCAGCCTTTTGAACAAATTGGCGCCCACGCCTTTCGGCGTGTTCTCGCCGACCACATGGGAAAACCGGATCAGGATCGGTTCTTCGGCAACGGCCGCCGAAACCAGCACCGACAATCCCAAAATTAGCGCCAGGACCTTACGCAAGAAGCCCATAGTCTTCCCCCGTTAGTCGATTTTCTGCCTCACGGTATTGAAGCGGCGCCGTCCACCAGTGCGTGATCGACGGCGCACGGCGCCCCTCGAATCGAACCTTCCCGCCTACTTGTAACCCTTCAACTGGTCGATCAGTTCCGGCAAGAACAGGGAAATCTGCGGCACGTAGGTCACGATGATCAGGAAGCCCAGCAACACCATCAGCCACGGCAACGCCGCTCGCACAGCCCAGATAATACTGTGTCCGGTAATGCCCGAAATGACGAACAGGTTGAGCCCCACCGGCGGCGTGATCATGCCGATTTCCATGTTGACCACCATGATGATGCCCAAATGGACGGGATCGATGCCCAATTGCACGGCAATGGGAAACAGGATCGGCGCCATGATCAACACGATGGCCGACGGCTCCATGAAGTTACCGGCAAGCAGCAGCAGGATGTTGACGACGATGAGGAATCCCCACCACGGCAACCCCCAATGGGTGATCATCTCGGCGATCGCATGGGGGATGCGCTCCGTCGTCAGCACGTGGGCGAACAACATGGCGTTGGCGATGATGAACAGCAGCATCACCGCCACTTTCGAGGCGTCGAGAACGACCTTGCGGACTTCCGGATCGGTAACGGACTTTGGAATCCCAATGGCAATGGCGCCAAGATTTCGCGCCAGCATAGGCCCGACGGACTCGCCGTCACGGCGCCAGGGCTGACTCTTTATCGGCCCCATGTCGCGGTAACCGAAAACGGCCACGGCGTAGGCATACACCGCCGACAGCGCCGCCGCCTCGGTCGGGCTGGCAATGCCGCCGTAGATGGCGCCGAGCACGATGATGATCAGCAGAATGCCGCCCAAGGCGCTCCAAAACGACGCGAAGATCTCACCAAAACCGGCGAACGGCTGCGCCGGCAGACCCTTGGCCCGGGCGACGAAATAAATCACCACCATCAGCAGCACGCCCATCAGGATCCCCGGCAAAAAGCCCGCCATGAACAGACGCGCCGCCGATTCTTCCGTCGCCGCCGCATACACCAGCAACACGATGCTCGGCGGTATCAGAATACCCAAGGTGCCGGCATTGGCGATGACGCCGGCGGCCATGTTTTCGGGGTAACCGGCCTTCACCATGCCGGCAATGACGATGGAGCCGATCGCCGCCACCGTCGCCGGAGACGACCCGGACACGGCGGCAAAAATCATGCAGGCGACGACCGAGGCCATGGCTAGCCCGCCGCGAATGAAGCCGACAATGGCGATGGAGAAACGGATCAAGCGCCGCGCGACGCCACCGGTCGAGAGGAACGCCGAGGACAGGATGAAAAAGGGGATGGCCAGCAACGTATAGTGGCCGGACACCGACTCAAACAGCTTGAGCGCCACCGACGCTATGGAATCG
>JAHCKI010000214.1 GCA_026125865.1 Rhodospirillales bacterium | reverse complement strand
GAGCCAGGCATGTTCGGGGCCGATGCCGGGATAATCCAGGCCGGCCGCGATGGAATGGCCTTCCTCGATCTGGCCGTCGGCGTCCTGGAGCAGGTAGGTGCGGTTGCCATGCAGTACGCCTGGCCGTCCCGCCGTCAGCGATGCGCAGTGCTCCCCGGTTTCGATGCCGTGCCCCGCCGCTTCCACGCCGACCATGGCGACATCACCGTCATCAAGGAACGGATGGAACAGGCCGATGGCGTTGGAGCCGCCGCCGAGGCAGGCGACGAGCAGGTCGGGAAGGCGCCCCTCGGCTTCCAGGATCTGTTCGCGCGCCTCACGGCCGATCACCGATTGGAAATCGCGCACCATGGCGGGATAGGGGTGGGGACCGGCGCACGTTCCGATCAAATAGTAGGTGTCATTGACGTTAGCCACCCAGTCACGCAGGGCGTCGTTCATGGCGTCCTTGAGCGTACCGGCGCCGCCGCGCACCGGCCGCACCTCGGCGCCTAGCAATTTCATGCGGAAGACGTTGGGCGACTGCCGTTCGATGTCCGCCGCGCCCATGTAGACAACGCACTGCAACCCGAACAACGCACACACGGTCGCAGTGGCGACACCATGCTGACCGGCCCCGGTCTCGGCGATGATGCGGGTCCGGCCCATGCGCCGCGCGAGCAGGATCTGCCCCAGGGTATTGTTGATCTTGTGGGCGCCCGTGTGGTTGAGTTCGTCGCGTTTGAAGTAGATCTTCGCGCCTCCAAGCCGCTCGGTGAGCCGGGCTGCGAAGTAGAGCGGGCTGGGGCGGCCCACATAGTGTTTGAGGTAGTAGTCGAATTCCGCCGTGTACGCGGGATCGGCGCGCGCCTCCGCGTAGGCTCGCCCGACTTCCTGGATCAGCGGCATCAGTGTTTCGGCCACATAGCGACCGCCGTAAATGCCGAAATGGCCGCGCTCGTCCGGCCCGCCGCGATAGGTGTTGAGCCCCCCGCCGGCGGGTTCGCGATGGGAGTTGGCGCTGTCGTGACCGGGCATGTTGCTCCTCCGGGCGTCCGTCGGACTGTTTGTCTTTCTTTCAGGCGTTGTTGGTTTAGGACGCGCCGGCCGGGTCGGGCAAGCCGACTGTTGCGGCGACGCGTAAAAACGCGCTGATCTTGTCCGGATTCTTCTCGCCCGGTGCGTCCTCGACCCCCGATGACACGTCGACGACGGTGGCGCCGCTGGCGCGCACGGCCTCTTCCAGGTTGTCGGCCGTGAGGCCCCCGGCGAGCATCCATGGCCGCCGCCATTGGCGGGATCGCAGCAAGGACCAGTCGAACGCCTGCGCGTTGCCGCCCGGACGGCTGGCGCCCTTCGGCGGCCGCGCATCGAACAGCAGCCAGTCGGCGACGGGCTCATAGGCTGCCGCCCGTTCCACATCGGCGTCGTCGGCGATCGCAACCGCCTTCATGACCGGAATGCCGAAACGGCGCCGGATATCCGCCACCCGTTCGGGCGTTTCAGAGCCGTGGAGCTGCAGCATGTCGATGCCGGCGTAGGATACGATTTCCGCGATATCCTCGTCCGGTGCGTCCACCACCAAACCGACGCGGGTGGCGCCGGACGGAACGCTATCTCCGAGGGCCACCGCCTCCTGAGCTGTCACGCATCGGGGCGACGGTGCGAAGAACACAAAGCCGAGAAAGCGCGCTCCGCCGACGACGGCGGCGGCCACGGCCTCGGTGGTTTTGAGCCCGCAGATCTTGACGTCAACCGGCATCGGCGAGGCCGGCGATCTCGTCGCAGATGCGTTGCGCGGCTTCCGCCGGGTTGTCGGCATGGGTGATTGGCCGTCCGATCACCAAGTAGTCTGCGCCTAGGGCGATGGCGTCCGCCGG
This sequence comes from Rhodospirillales bacterium, assembly GCA_026125865.1. GTDB lineage: Bacteria > Pseudomonadota > Alphaproteobacteria > Rhodospirillales > Defluviicoccaceae > JADJXQ01. The sequence continues at coordinate 2,894 of JAHCKI010000214.1, read as the reverse complement.
TGAAATCGTGCGTTTGTGGTCATCGATGACCGACCAACTGGGGCGGATTCCCGGGACGACGAGCTTGAAGCCGGGGCCGCAAGCGCCGCGCAGCGCCATCAATTCGGCGCAGGAGCAGACGACGCCGTCGAGACCGCAATCGCGCGCCATGGTGGCAAGACGCGTGACCTGCTGTGGCAGTGAGGTTCCGATGCCCATGACCGCCAGATCCGGCGCGCTGAGCGAGGTAAGTACGGTCACCGCCAGCAAGATCGGCCGCTCGTCGCCGGCTTCGGCCGCCGCATCCGCTGCTGCCCGCAGCATGGCCGCCCCGCCGGATGCATGGACGTTGAGCATGAACGGCTTGAGTTTCAGGGCGGCGCGCACGGCGCCGGCCACCGTGTTGGGGATGTCGTGGAACTTGAGGTCGAGAAACACCGGCATGCCGACATCGGCGACACGCCTGTACCCTTGCGGACCGCAAGCGGTGAAGAACTCCTTGCCGATCTTGACGCCGCCGATCGCGCCCCGGAGCTGCTCCGAGAGCGCGACGGCACGCTCCACATCGACGGTGTCGAGAGCAACGAATATTCGATCGGACGCCTTCATCTCACAACGCCTTCATCCCTCAGTTTCCCCCCGGCAACACGCGCGGTGTTTCAGCTTACCCATACCATGGATTGCTCCCGTTTGCATACGTGCACGCATCGCGAGGCGACAATAGCATTGCTTGAACTCCCGGGTCCGTGATGTCAATGTTGCAGCCGCGAAATTGCAGACGCGAAATGTTCTGATCCGGATCGAGGGAGAAAAACGGTGACGCACTATGGTTTCGCCGCGTCAGGCGGCGGCTATCGAAGCTTCTATACCGCCGGAGCCCTTGTTTGGCTCAAGCAACAGGGGATGCCCGTCGTTCACATCACGTCCACCAGTTCCGGCAACAACATCGCGCTTGATTACCTGATCTGGGATTGGGACAACGAGGAACTGCCGCCGGTGCTGACCAAGACCGTCCGGCTGAGCCTCACCGATATTTTCCAGGTGTTTTCCAACTTCATCGGGTTGCGGCCCAAGTTGCTACCGACCGGGTCGCACCTGTTTACGGTCGACAGGGATTCCTGCCGCAAATCGTTGCAATTGGACAACCCGAAAAGACGCGAGATTCTGCAGCGGAACCTTGCGGCCGTGCGGTGGGAGATTTTGGCCACCAATCTGACGAAGCGTGCCTCGCAGGCCTTCCCCGTCAACGAGATCCTCGCCACCATCGACGATGCGTCCCTCGCAACGTTCATGGACGCGTTCATCGCCGGCATCACGACAATCCCGTATTTTCAGGCGATGACCATCGACGGCGATTACTTCATCGAGGGCGGATACATGGACAACACGCCGCTCAGGACCTTGTTCGAAGATCCCAATGTCGATGAGATCATCGCCATTGATTTTACCGATTACGACTACCACGCGGAACTGGAGAAGATCTATCGCAGCCAGATGTTCACGTTGCCCTTCAACGCCATAGACATGCACCTTCTGATCAGCGACATCGAGCTGACGTTGCCCAACAAGAAGATTTTCACCCAGGCGCTTCTCATCAACCAGATGCTGGAAGCGGCCGGCAAGGATTCGATGGAATTGCAGGGCCGCACCTATTACCGCAAACCGGTGCGTGTCCTGCAGCCCAAGAACCTCGAGGCGATGACCATTTCCCTCAAGGATTCGACGGTCCAGAAGAAGTATTTCGAGCTGGGCCAAAAAGAAGCCGCCGCCATGTTCACGGAAATCTGAGGGGAACACCGGCCGGCAATTCGTATCATCGCGGACATTCCTCCTGTATGAGGTTTCCATGGATCCGTCGGTACGATCATATCCGTTCGGTGCAACTCGCTGTTCGAGAAGGGCAAGCAGGCGGCGCATCCGTTCGCTGGCAATGTGCAGTGTGTCCAGCAACCCCTCATCGAGATAAGCGAGATAAGGGGAGGCGAGATAAGGGGACATGGCAGTAATCGCGGTGGGGACATAGGGGGACGCCTTACGGAATAGCCGCTATGCGGAGATAGGGGGACGCCTTACGGAATAGCCTCTATGGTGTGGCTGTAACGCTATTTCCCTCGACGGTTTTCGGATCAGGCTCGATTGGGCGCGTATGTTCGGCAAGGATCGGGCGATGATACCGGCTGAAAACGGGGGCTGAGAACGGGGTTGACAGGGCCAGCAGCGGCCCCTATGTTCACATTTTGTTTCTTGGTTGCCGAACGGAAAAAATGGCGTCGCGGGGGCCGGTTTTTATCGCGTATCGCGTTCATTCATGGAAAGAATTTTGGTGCATTTGGTAGAACGAAATAAATTCAATATCTTAGTGGTGTTTTTGCATACAAAAGAGTACATTTTCATACGCCTTGAACGCAGAAAATGACACAAAATGAACGAAAACAAGTAACTATTCCTAATTTGCGTGTGTAAAACTGCGTTAAAAACGATCAAAATCGTCAAAGCTGTGTCAAAATGTATCAACGATAGGTAGAGTAATGCATGGATTAATGATCCGAATAGATCATATTCCGACGCGGTGAAAGGGGGCCGGCGCCGCCGCTGTTAGAGCAGGGTGTGATTAGGCTCAGTCAGCCTAATCGGTCGACCGCAAATGACACGGTTTTCGTGGCCGGATGAGTTCGGTGGGTTTGATGGCACTCCGACAGCAACACTCTCCCCTGAAAACCACCGTCGGGGACAGAGAATCACACCGGAATCGCCAACGCAAATCGGGAGAAGACAAGCCCGAATGGGCTCGTTTCTTGCAATTTCAAAACCGCACCAAAGCCGAAAAAAAACTACGAATCAAACGCTTGAGAATACTTCCCGGGCGACTATCCGTTCGGCGTAACTTGCTGTTCGAGCAGGGCAAGCAGGCGGCG
>JAHCKI010000213.1 GCA_026125865.1 Rhodospirillales bacterium | reverse complement strand
GTCCACCACCGCGCGCTTTTGCCAGTCAGGGACCTCATGGAGGAGGAAGAAGCAGCAAACCGCGTCGAATCCATCGGCACCCGGCGCGGCCGCGTCGGCGACGCGGACTCTGGTCTGAGGATAGTTCTCAAGCTTGCGGCGGCAATGCTCCACCTGCAATGGCGCGATATCGATGACCTCCAGATGCCCCTTTCGACCGACCTTTTCGGCGAGGCTGGCCGACAAGTTGCCATACACGCTGGCGGCTTGCAGCACCCTGTCGCCCGCTTTGAATTCGTCACATGCCAATCGCACCAAACGGCGGAAGTTACCCCACAGAATCGTATTGACGACCCAAGGATTGTCAAACACCAGCAAACTGGTCGGGCGCAGATACGCCCATGTATACGTGTCGACCAAGTAGTCCGGAAGGCCTAGAAACGGCGCCCCCGTTTCCGCCGTCGTCGTTGCTGCCGCGGCCTGCAAATCTCTTTTGACTGTCCCGTCCATCTCGTTTCCCTGCCCGCTTGGTCCCGACAATTTGTTATTGGCCGCCAATAACAATCGGCATACACCGATTTGCCGACGGCTGCAAACCGGAATGGGCAGACAAGAAACGGATTTCCAAACAGATTAACGACTTTGCCTGATAAGAGCGCTTTTCAAAAGTGATTCGCGGACGCCTCCGCCTCGCCGGCGACGTCGCGCAGGACATCCAGGATACGTTTCGAGGGCCTGATCCTGTCCGTCGACGGATCGGGATAGCGGCATTCGAATTCGACGCGATCTTCCCACCACCGAATGACATCGTGGGAGCGATCCGGTTCGGCTGTTTCACCCGTCAAGGCGCCGATGGTTCTGGCAAACGCCGGGTGCAACTCGGGCTGAAACGACAACAGCGTATACTCGTCCTCGCCGAGCTGGCCGGCGACGTACAGGTCACGACTCAGGCGCACGACATCTTTCGGTGTCAGGCGGCGGACATCCTGTCGCGGCACCGCAACACCACCGCCGTCGGCCGTTTGCCGTTCGCCTTTTTCCATCAATGGACCCGACATCAGGCGATTTTCCGATGCTCCACGTGCGGCAGGTTTCGCTTTTTGCCCCGATACATTTTGGCGTCGGCGCGTGCGAGCAGGTCATTGCCCTCGTCGCCCGGACCATAGGGAAGCGCGCCGAAACATGCCGATATCCGGATGGTCTGGGAGTCGAAAACGAGTTCCGAATCGTTGAGCATCCGTTCCAGCGACTGCGCCCGCCGGTATCCACCCGACGACGCCGCCCGGGTGAGGATTATACCGAACTCGTCACCACCCAATCGTCCGACGATGTCGGTCGATCGTATATTGGACATAAGTTGCGCACCCACATGGCGCAACACCTCATCGCCGGCGGCGTGCCCGAAGGTATCGTTGATGATCTTGAAATCATTGAGATCAACGTACATCAGCATGCCGGTTTCGTCGTGACGCCGCGCCATGGCCAGTGTCCGTTTCAGTTCGGATTCGAAACCGCGGCGATTCAGCAGGCCGGTCAGTTCATCGGTAACCGCCAGCTTCTGCAATCGTGAGACCTGATCGCTCAGCGCCATCATCTGTTTCTCGACACCCAACGCCGCCGCCAACGCGCGTTGCGCGGCGTCCTGGTGCAGATGGTTATCCGCGCCACCCCGGTTGCCTTCCGTCTGTAGGCACTCCACAAGCAATGAAAGCAGCGGAATCAAATCACTTTGACCTATATCCAGCCCTTCGCCCCTGTGGAGTTCAGCAAATGCAGTGTTCACTGGCCTATTCCCCTTTGTAGTGTCCTGATCGTGAAATCACGACATCCAGAAGCAACACCTGTGCCAACCCCCAGCGACCGGGAACGAGAGCGAAAGACGGGTGCACCTATCCCTGACACCGGCAAAATGTCGGCAATTTTTTCCGATGGCGACGTTGTTGCCGGGTTGAACCCAAGGACGCGACCCGCCCAGATGGGAGCGAGGTGGACACAACGGCGCCGGTGCGGGATATAGTGTGGCCACGTATCGCCACACATGGGACAAAAGTAAGGGAACCGCCTTTGTCGCAAATGCTTTCCAACCGTCGTACCACCAACTTGGTCGCACTGGCGATCATCATGTTGATGGTGTCGGTGTCATCATCGGCCACCCTGGCTGCAGACCTGCTGCCCCACCAGGCCACCTACAAAATGTCGCTTGCCTCGGCGTCACGTCCGTCCGGTTTGGTCGGGGTACAGGGCGTTATGGCTTATCGTACCGCGCGCGGGTGCGACGGTTGGACGGTCGAGAACACCACCTACCTGCGGCTCAGTTACGACAACGAGGCGGACGTCGAAACCAAATGGACTTTCGCCAGTTGGGAGTCCAACAACGGCCTCGAGTTTCGCTTTCACACGCGCCTGATCGAGAACGACGCCGTCGTCGAGAAGATCCGCGGCCACGCCTCCCTGGAAGCCGACGGCAGCGGCGGCACGGCGTGGCTGGCGCTGCCGAAGGAAACAACGATCCCCTTGCCCGCCGGCACCCTCTTTCCCACCGACCACATGCGGGCGCTGATCGCCGCCGCCGAAAGCGGCGTGACGACCTTTTCCCGGGTGATCTTCGACGGCGCCAGCGTCGACAACCCGTATGTGGTCAACGCTGTCCTCCGCCCCGTCCCGGAAGCCGAACGCGATGAAGCGGCGCGGAACCTGGGTCTGCCGCCGCTGCCCATGTGGTCCATCCATCTCGGCTTTTTCCCGTATCGGTCGCGCGATTCAATGCCCGAGTTCGAGCTCGGCGCCCGCCATCGCGCCGACGGCGTCGCCGATCGTATTTCCCAGCAGTTCGACGATTTCTCCCTGAAAGTGGAGCTGCAGGACTTCAAGGTCCTCCCCAAACCCGATTGCTGACCCCCGGCAACAAGTTGGCGTCTTATACCAAAGGCCGGAAAAACCAGCGGATGGAAGGCATGCAAAACCTGGAAGGCGCCAATTGGCTGGGCTTGTGGACTCTCTATGTCCGTGAAGTCCGCCGCTTCCTCAAGGTCTACACCCAGACCCTGTTGGCGCCGATGGTGACGACGCTGCTGTTCCTGGCGATTTTCGCCCTTGCCCTCGGCCGCGCCGTCGAAAGCATCCACGGCGTGCCGTTCCTCCAGTTCCTGGCGCCCGGACTGATCATGATGGCCATGGCCCAGAATGCCTTCGCCAATACATCGTCCTCCATCGTGATCTCCAAGGTGCAGGGCAACATCGTCGATACCCTGATGCCGCCGCTCACCGCCCATGAACTCACGTTCGCCATCGCCATGGGCGGCGCCACGCGCGGCGTCTTGGTCGGCATGACCACGGCGCTGGCCATGTTGCCGTTCGTGCCCGTGCACCTTCACAACGTCGCCGCCGTCCTCTACTACGCCGTCATGGCGTCGCTTATGCTGTCGCTTCTGGGTGTCGCCGGCGGCATCTGGTCGGAGAAGTTCGACCACATCGCCGCCGTCACCAATTTCCTGGTGACGCCCTTGTCATTCCTCTCCGGCACCTTCTATTCCGTTGACCGGCTGCCGCCGGCGGGACAAGCCATCGCTCACCTCAACCCGTTCTTCTACATGATCGACGGTTTCCGCTACGGCTTCATCGGCCACGCCGACGCGCCGCCGCTGCTGGGCGTCGTGGTGCTGGCCGGCGTCAACTTCGGTCTTTGGCTGCTGTGCTACTGGATGTTCAAAAGCGGCTATAAATTAAAGGCTTAGAGTTCTGTCACAGGACGATTTCGAACACCTTCTGGCGGACGTGCGGGCCTGCCGGCAGTGCGAGGCGGCGTTGCCCCTCGGACCGCGGCCGGTCCTGCGGGTGACACCGACGGCGCGCCTGCTGATCGTGGGGCAGGCGCCGGGAACGCGGGTGCACGAAACCGGCATTCCGTGGAACGATGCCTCGGGCGACCGGCTGCGCCAATGGCTGGCCCTGGACCGGGACACCTTCTACGACGACACCCGCATCGCCATCGTACCCATGGGGTTTTGCTATCCCGGCCGCGACGACAAGGGCGGCGACAAGCCGCCCCGCCCCGAATGCGCCCCTCTCTGGCACCCGCGCCTCGTACCACGGCTCAAAGACGTGTCCCTGACCTTGCTGGTCGGCCGCTATGCCCAGGCCGCCTACCTGGGCAAGACCAAGACGCACCGGTCGACGATGACCGAGACGGTGCGCTGCTGGCGGGACCATGGCCCCGGTTTCTGGCCCCTGCCCCACCCGAGCTGGCGCACCACCGCCTGGCAACGCAAGAACCCATGGTTCGACGACGACCTCCTCCCCCAATTGCGCACCCGCATTCAACACTTGCTCGCGCCCCGCGACCATGGCCCGCCCGTCGAAAACCACCATGACGCGAATTATGTGGCAGGGCTGTAGCGATTTGTACCGTTTTTGCACGTTTTTATGCAGGTTTTACACGGCATTATTGGCGTAACCCGTTGAAAACGCCCATTTTGTGTCAATTTCAACGCAAAAAATGTATGATTTTGTATGCATTTGTATGCAAAAACGCTTCTATCATATTGAACAATATCGATTCTATTAGTGGTTGCAGCTTGCACACCTTTCAGCGAGTGTGGAAAAGCCGTATTGCACGAGAACATAACAAAAACATATGCGCTTTCACGGCCCGCATCAAGACGTTTCCAGGCGTGCAGAGGATTACGCCTCCACCTAGTCAGCCCGGTCTTCAGAGCGCGGACAACCTCCGCTGGGAAATCGCCGGACAATCAAGAAGGCCACAAATCCCCCTAAAACTCTTCATGGCCATACGTCGCAT
>JAHCKI010000212.1 GCA_026125865.1 Rhodospirillales bacterium | reverse complement strand
CCGGCTTGTCGACCACGATGGATTCACCGTTGAGGGACATGACCTTTAACGTGCCGATGCTACCGATCACCGCCAAATCGATCGGAAAGGGCGCCGTCGGTGAGTCTTCGTTGGTGCTGACGGTACCGAGTTCTCCCTCAAGCAGACTGACGTTTCCCGTGGTGGGGGTCGTCGTAGTAAAGACGATGTCGGTGGCGGCGGTATGATCGACGGTGCCGCCCAAATTTCCCGGTGAGGAGGCGTCCTGCGTCGATGTCGCTGACACCGTGGGTATCGAAACGGCCACCGCAGGCGCGAAAACGTTTTCCGCATCGGACACATTGATGGGCGGGATATCCGGCGCCGCGTCTCCCGCCGCTCCCGCGTTCCCGCCTGTGTCTCCCGCCGCTCCCGCGTCACCACTGCCCGCAGCCGTTTCGAACGCCTCGAACGTCGTGGCGATGGCGGAGAGGTCGATGTCGCCGTAGGTGTTGGCCACGCCGCTGCGAATGACCGCCAACGCGTCGCCGTAATGATCGATGATGTACGCGCTGTCCGGTGCAATGCCGACAACGGGAGCGCCGTCGGTGGGCAGGCCGAACATCTGGTGGGCGGTGTCGAGAACGACCGCGTCGAAGCGTCCACCATGCCCGGTGACGGCAACTTGGCGCACATCGCCCCCCAGGTCCTCCATCAGGATGACTTCGTGGATGCCGGTGCTCGGATCGACACGAATCCCGACCTGAGGCCCCTGAACGGCAACGGAGGCCAGCGCCGTGTCGATGATCATGGCGTCGGCGTCGGAGAGTGGGATATCGCCGGCGACGACGACGAACACGCCGGAGGCGTCCGTCAGGTGGATCGACCCGGACCGGGTCGCGCCGTCATACAACACCTCGTCGAGGACGATGACACTCTCGGCGCCCATCGACACGACGGTGTCATCGGCGAGCACCAGGCTCGCCGCGCCGCTTGCATCGGTCTCCAACCGGTCGCCCGGCAACAGGACGTCACCGGCGGACAACTCCATGGTGGCGCCATCGGCTCGGGTCACGGTAACCGATCCATCGAGCGTATCGACGCGCCCGATGGGTTCGGCGTCGAAACCGACGCTGGCGCGCGCAACCAGGATTGGCGCCGATGAGCTGCTCATTCGGGCGGCGAGTTCGCCGGCGATGCGACCGCCGCTGTCGTCGATCAGTTCCGGCGGCGCATCCGTGGTGAAGAAATCGCGAATAATCAACGACTCACCGTCACCGCCGCCGCTCGAAATCCTCAGATCCGCGCCGTTGCGGGACATCGCCGCATCGAACACCGACAAACCGGCGGGCAATTCCACCGTTTCTACCGCCTCCGCCGCTATGACGGGGGGTGAGGGCATGGAAGCGTGCACGCCGGTAGCGGATTTCGACATATTTCCGGAACTCTCTATCTTTGGCCAATTACGCTGTTTTTGTTTACGATTTCGGTTTCTTGCCCGAATTCATTTGCCGCGTTGCGCGCGCGTTTGAATGCGTCGCCGAATACGATCACTTTTTAACTGATTTTTCACCGAATTGCTACGAAGAACCGATTACCTCAGATGGCAAGCTTCGGTGATCGCTCGCAAAACGGGTAAGTTCAGACTCGATCCGATCGTCGACGAACGATGCCGATTTCCCGCGCCGATGGCGCCGCGCGGTTCTCGTGGTGGCACTTCGTTAACGAATACAGCTTAAAATTGTAGTCAAGTATGAACGATTGCGTATGCGACGCACGCCAATTGACAACGAGCGCGGTTCGAATGACGAGCAGTATCGATCTCACCCAACTGATGGAACTCGCCCGCAGTCGCTCCACAGAGAGCCGGCAAGCGCTTGCGGAGGTCATGGCGGATCTGTTCTCGGACGACGACAAGACCCTGTCCGATCGGGAACGGTCGCTCATGCTGAAGATTCTGGAGCAGGTGATCGCCGACGCAGAACTTGCCGTGCGCCGTTCACTGAGCCGCAAGCTCGCCGACATGTCCGACGCGCCGCGTTCACTGATCCAATTTCTGGCAGGCGATGAAGCCAAGGTCGCCTATCCGATCCTGACACGCAGCCGCGTCCTGTTTGATGAAGACCTCATTGAAGTGATCCGAAATCGGACATTGGAGCATCAGTTGGCCGTCGCCATGCGGTATTCGGTCAGCGAGTCCGTCAGTGATGCCCTGGTTGCGACAGGGAACACGAGCGTCATCGAAACGCTGCTTCGCAACGAGAACGCGCGGTTGTCGCAACAGACCCTTTCATGCGTGGTCGAGCAATCGCGACGCTTCGATACCTTCCAGGAACCGTTGCTGTTGCGAAGTGAACTCGGCCCGGACCTGGCCAAGCGGCTGTTCCTTTGGGTGTCAGCGGCGATTCGCCATCGGATTGTCGATCGTTTCGACTTGGAAAGTGAGGCCATCGATCTTCTCCTGCAACAAGCCGCCAGGGAAGGTATCGAGGCCGTCAATCAAGAGCCTGCCGCCAAAAGCACCGAAAGGTTGGCCGATGGCTTGGCCGGGGAAGGCTTGCTGGATTCCTCGTTGATGCTGCAGGCGATGGCAAACGGCGAAATCAAGCTCTTCATCGGCTTGTTCGCGCAGACCGCGCACCTCAGTTCGCGAATGGTCGAAAGAATCCTGTTCGATCCCGGTATTCAGGCTTTCGCCGTGGCTTGCAAGGGCATTGGCATCGATCGCGCGACGTTCTCCAAGCTCTTTGAATTCAGCCGCCACGCTAGGCCGCAACGGCGCACCCTCGCCGTGAAAGAGAAATCCGACGCTCTATCGTTCTTCGATCGTCTGACCATGGAGGCGGCCCGCAACGTTCTTCACCGATGGCGCCTCGACCCCGATTTCGCGGCGGCGTTACGGGACCTGGAAATAGAAAAGCGGGTCCATGGATAGCACCCACCGCCGCGCGGGCACGGTTGACTTGGTGCCCCAGGATGTCAACACCGCGCCGTCGCGCGCCGAAACCGCGACGCTGCGTCAGCGGCTCGACGACTTGACTCGACTAGTTTCCGATTGGGTGTGGGAGACCGACGCCACGCTCAGGCTCACGAGCGTATCGGATCGGGCCTTCGAGGTCATCGACATGACGCCCGACGAACTCGGTGGTCGCCGTCTCACCGCGGTGTTCGATTTCGCCGATGAGCACGGCATCGAAGTCAAGCTGGCGCGACAATCACCATTCCGGTCGGTTCCCTGCGCGGTGTCGACGCGCGCGGGCGAACGACGGTATTTTCAGATCAGCGGTATTCCCATTCTGGACAACGAGTTGGGAACATTTCGGGGATATCGGGGCACGGCGAGCGACGTCACGCGCGACCATCTTGCGCAAACCACATTGCAGCGGCGGGACGCGGTCATGGCGGCGGTCGGGGACGTCGCCGCCAAGCTGTTGTCGGGGCGCGATTGGCACGACACGCTGCCGGCCATCGTGGAAGCACTCGGACGCGCCGCCAGCGTGGACAGTATTCAAGTGTTTCGCATCAACACCGGCCGTAGCGGCGACGTGGTGACGGTCCGCCATCTGCAATGGACCATGTTGCGTGGCATCGAAGATGACGGCGTCCCCGAAAGCGTCGCCATTCCGTTTCGCTCCACCGGGCTCGGCAAATGGGCCGAGCGATTGCAGCGAGGCGACGCAGTCACCATCGGCGGCGCCGGCGGGGGAGTGCCCCAGGCCGACGGGAACCCGCGCGAGCGTCATCGGGGTGTGCTGCTGGTTCCCATTCTCGTCGACGGACACTGGTGGGGGTACCTGCGTTTCGATCGTCGGGAAATACGTTGCGATTGGGCCGAACCGGAGATGGAAGCCCTGAAGGTTGCCGCGGGAATCCTCGGCGCGGCCATTCACCGCGACAGGTTCGAGACCGAATTGCGGCAACAGGAGGCGCAACTCCTCTATCAAGCCCACCATGATCAGCTCACGGACTTGCCCAACCGTGTCAACTTTTTCGACAACCTGCCACGGGCGCTGAGTGACGCGCGCCGGAACGATCTTTCGTTGGCGTTGGTGTCCATCGACCTGGACCAATTCAAGCGGCTCAATGAAAGTCTCGGTGCCGCGGTCGGCGACGATATTCTGCGCCAGGTTGGGCGCCGGCTGTCCGCTTTCCTCGTGCCACCGGACAGGGTGGCTCGGCTTGCCGGCGACGAATTCGTCATGCTTTTGGCGGGGGAGATGGGGCGTGAACGATCGAGGGTGTTGGTGCCGCAAATCCTAGCGTCTCTTACGGCGCCCTATCCGATTGACGGAGAGGACATCTACGTCCATGCCAGCATCGGTGTCGCCGTTTTTCCCGACAATGGACAAGATGCGCCGAGCCTCCTGCATTGCGCCGACACGGCCATGCGGTGCGCCAAGCAGATCGGTGGCAATACCGTTCAATTTTTCTGTCCCGGCAAGAATATGACCTCGCCGAGATCGGTGGTTCTGTCCCAACATCTTCACCATGCCCTGGAGCGGCGGCAGCTGGAGCTTTTCTATCAGCCCGTTGTCGAGGCTCAATCGGGGAAGATTGTCGCGGCGGAGGCGCTTCTTCGTTGGCGTCATCCCGAATTCGGGCTCATACCGCCGAACGATTTCATCTCACTCGCGGAAGAAGGCGGCCTGATCGAACCGATCGGGGACTGGGTTCTGCGCGAAGCATGCCGCCAGAACAAGGAATGGCGGCGCCTGGGACTCTCGGGCATTCGCATTGCCGTCAACGTTTCCAGCCGCCAACTGCAGCGCGGCCAACTTCTCGGTTCCGTGTTCGCGGCCCTGTCGGGTGCCGGTCTCCCTC
>JAHCKI010000211.1 GCA_026125865.1 Rhodospirillales bacterium | reverse complement strand
GGAAGTCGAAGCTGGCCTGCACGCCGCCGGGACCTTCCACCGCCAGCTTGGGCTTCGGCAGGTAGACCTCGTGGGCGGTGAAGATCACCTTGGCGGCGGTCGACAGGGTGTAGGCAAACTCCAGATCCACCGGCGTGCCGCCCGCCGCCAGGTCGATCAGGGTGGTGTCGGCAAAACGAACGTCGATGCGGCCGGTCAAAGACGCGATCGTCGGATCGGCGCCATCGATCTTGCCGTCGTCGCGGATGGTCTCGATCTTCTCCAGGTTGTTGGCGTAGGTCAGCGCGCCGGCGGTGAGGTTGCCGACCGGGCTGCCAGCGCGTTTGATGGAGCCCTGGAATTGACTGATGCGGGAAAACGTGAGTGACGTTGGCGTGCCGCCCTGGGAAGTGCCGTTGCGCGCCTCGCCCTGGGCGATGGCGTTGATGGTCGCCGCCGCCGCGCCGGAACGGGCGAACTCCAGGGCGATGGAATTGAGCTTGACGCCGGTGTGAATGAAGAACGCCGGCACCTGCGAAAGCCCCACCTCGATGGAATAGCTGGGAACGTCGGCGGCGCCGGAGACGAAAGTATGGGTCCAGGTGCCGTCGAGGTTGTCGACGGTCGAGGGGTCGCCCAGCAACCCCGTCAGCCACAGGCCGAGATAGAGGGGATCCACCGGGACGACGATGTCGCCCTCGTCGTTGACGACGTCCTGCAGAGGTGCCCGCGGATCGCGGCCGTAGCCGAGCACCGGATCGTCGATCAGTCCCTGCTCGCTGCCCAAGGAACAGCGATTGAACGGCATGCGCACGTAGTTGCCGGTGGCTTGCGTGCCGTAAGCGGTCTCCCGCTTGAGCAGCAACGCGGCACCGGAGCCATAGGCACGGGCCATGACTTACATCTCCTAACTGTGATGAACGATCAGGCGAGGGGAGCGTCGGTCTCGTAGTCGACGACGACGGCGAGGGTTCCGGTCTTGATGGCGGCGGCGCCCTCGATCGCCTCGACGTCGGCCGCGGGCCGCCCGTAGGTCACGCCGAAGGCGAGTCCTGCGAGGGTGGGATCGGCCTCGAGCGCGGTGCCGATCTCCTGTAGCAGCAAATCGAACGCGGTGTCGCGAGCCGCGGCATCACCGTTCTCGACGTACACCTCGACTTCCACGCGGTGGCCGTAGTAGGCGCCGGCAAAGCCGCCGAGGGCCTGCTCCGGCTCGCCGGGATCGCCGTCGCGGAGCACGATCAGGCCGCTGGCGGGGATTTTCTCCGGCAGCGCCTTGTTGCGCTCCACCTTGGCGCCCGGGACGGTTTCCAAAAGCACCTTCAGGGCGTCGAGGATCTGCTCGGCCTTGCTCGCCGGCATGGCCTCACGCCCTCCTCGCGCGCCGGAGGATCAGCGCCGGCAACCGCGCCGACCATCGTTCCGCGGCCCGGGCCACGTCGAGGCGCTTCGGCATCCTTACCTGTGGAACGAGCAGGAACATCACCACCGTCGTCAGCCCCGAGGTTGACACGTAAGCCCCTCGACTTCGCGAGGCCTTGCGCGTCGATGCTAATCGAAAACCGCCACGCTTACCGCCCCGCGCGACCATGCCGTCCATGACCAAGAGGGATGGACCTCGGGGACGGTAGACGAACCGCAGCCGGCGGCCGTACATCCGTTCCACCATGCCGGGTGTGATCCGCTTGCCGGTGGAACCCCGTTTCGGCGCTTCCGGTGTCGGGATCGCGAGCCAGAAACCCTTTCGGCTCCGGATCACCGCGCCCTCGTCGAAGGCACGGACGATCTGCGGCGCCTTGCTCCACACTAGGCTCGCGGCGTCGTGGCCCTGGTTCGGGTAAGCCCGGCTCCGCCAGGTCCGGGCCAGCCGTTGGCCGAGGCCGGCGGTGACCACCTGACGCCGAAGCTCGCCCTTGAGACCGTCGCCGGCTTCCTTGACGCCCGCCGCGATGGCCTTCTCGATCTGACGAACCTCGGCCTGGAGGTCGGCCTTCAGGGAACCGACGATGGTGGCGGCGAGCTTCATGCCGGGCGCGTATCGAGTGTCCAGATCAGGCCATCGCGGTCCCGCACCGGCTCGCCCTGGACGACGAACGTCTCGCCACCGAATTCAAGCGTGTCGTCCTCGGCCGGCGCCGCAACCTCCGAGACGCGGACATCGAACATGGCCGTCGCCATGCGGATGCGCGTGTCGCCCAGGCCGATGATTTCGTCGGGTCGTCTTGCGATTATGCGTACGGTCTTTGGATCTCCGTCACCGGCCGCCGTGTAAACGGCATCCATCGAGATATTCGGATCGGCGAAGAGCGCATCGATCGCCGCTGCAAAGGCCGTCATGAGGCTTTCGATTCCCGAGAAGGCTGCACTGGGGATAAGGTCAGCTTAGTGTCGGAGTCCTGTCGTGCGAAAAGCGGCCGTCATATGGCGCTCATGACCCTGGCTGTGTAAAAACGCTGGAAGCAGTAGTCCGCACGCAACAAAAAAAGCTAGATTGTGGGTCTGGAGAATTTTTCGTGCGCGGGCGAGGTTCTGTGCGACTCAATCTTGCGCCCCAACGACCCGATAGCTCGTTCTCACACAGCCAAGACCCTTTCCTGACATTCGGCAATGCTTTCAGGGCAGCATTGCTGAGCTCGTTCAGGCTCAAGCGAGAGGAGGAAGAGTGACCGTCTTGCTCTACTTTGCCTCTTCCCGAAGCATCAGCTCCATCTCAGCAGAAACTCTCAACTGAATGCTCTTCAGTTCGTCTTTCCGCATGCCTTCAGGCCAACCGATTACATTTGCGTGCCGCGGGTGAGGCTTGCCGTCAGGGTCGAACAACAACTCCTCTTTCGCGTACACACCAGCTGTGCAGGTAGCCCGAGCTTTTGCTGGCTTCTTCGTGAATGGCTCCACGTGATCAGCGCAGATTCGCCAGAGTTCTTGATCGGTCGCGCCGTCAGCGCGGTATACGGAATACTCAACCCGACCTGTTTTCGGATTGGGCGTCGGGTCGATTACCGAAGGCTTCACCCGCCCAGTCGTTCGAGAATAGTGGCGAGAGTAGAAGATGAACCTGGTCAGGCCCTCAGATTGTTCTATCGGCAGTTGAGCTGGTGAACTCGAAAATAAGGCGGAGTAGACGCTTTGGAACGCTGTCAACAAACGGTTCCACACCATGCACCTCCCGATTTCGTCCGAATAACCCGGCAAAGTGCAGGACGCCAGTCTCACCAACGCTTATACTCAGCGTCTTGCCGTCACGGCCATACCACTCGACTGCGAGTTCCCCGTCAGATTCGGGAACTATGTCGGGCACCTGCATCCAGGGCGGCAAGTCCACCAGGAATTTCTCGGCGCGGCTTAGAGTTTCTGTGGTGATCGGCTGAGCCTGATAGCCGTCCCACCCCGCCTCAGAGCATTCCAATGCGATCCGGGCTAGATCAGTAGCCAGTTTTGATTGCAGGGCGCTCGCTGCCGGCGTGTCGGTTGACTGTCTCAGTCGATCATCCCGATCGCGCCAAACTGTCTCGCTACGGGTCGGCAGCTGAAAGTAGGTGAAGTAATCTACGGCCAGTTCCGTCATTCGTACAAAGCTACCGTCTTCTCAGTGAGATGTGCATAGAACACAGCGTTCTTGAATTCGCGCAATCCCGCAAGGAGATCCCAAGCGTCTTCGTTGTCTGGTGACATATCTACCATGCTATAGACGTCAATGTCGACGACGACAGGCACCTTATCCGAGGATGGGAAGCCTTCCTGCAAAGACTGGATCACGTTGGCCCGGGCGTTGAGCTCTCGATTGACCAGTACAACCCGCTGACTGAACCCGGCTACGGCTTGCGGTAGTTCGTCAGGCACTTCGGGCGGCTTGACCAGGTACTCGCTGAAGTCCTCACCTGGTTGCATCGGAAGCTCCAGCCGATTGATGAAGCGTGTGGCAACCCGAGTAATAGATTGGGGCTTCACAGTATCTGCAAAGTGCCTCCATTGCTTCCGTGCTTCGGCGACTAGTTGATCCCAGCTCACATACGGGCTCAGGCGGCTCAGCGTGTATCCGGCTTCTTGGAGCAGCAATACATGCTTTCCGTCCGATGACTGAAGTCTGGCTCCAAGGCGTCGAGATTCCGTACTGCTCTTAGCCTCTGCCTCCTCAATCGACAGCTTCGTCTCCATATGTACGATCGGCCCCTGATGCTCGTATCCCTCTATTGAGTGGATGAGTGTCCCGATAGACTCGACGGAACTGTCGGCGCTTGGTTCGAGTCTCAGGTCGATAACCGCTTCCACGATGGGGGTGCGGTCGAGATGCGGTCTCACTCTAGCCATATCGGTGGGTCACCAAGTAGCTCTCGTGGGAAATGTCGAGTGATCCTACCAAAACATTCGAATTGTAACCGCAGATTCTCACTAGGCTGGCATATCTTCGGCCAGCTTCGCGGCGATAGCCGCATACTTTGCCAGATCCACGTAGTCATCGGGATTCGTTGTGTCGGTCAATGTGCGGCTCACTTTCAGCAGGGCCATCATGCAAGCCACATCATGAGCGTCGAGCGCTTGATCCAGGTAGACCGTCCATAGCCGAGTGATGCGGCTGAGGTTGTGATGAAAGTCTCCGTGCTGTTGTGCTCGGTCTTCCTTCCATCGGGCGTAGTCCTTGTATAGATCGCGTGAATAGCGCCGACCCCTGACTCGAGGATTTCTGTCGGATGGCGGCTCCTGGCTAACCTCGACCAAAGAGCGGCCCCTCCCGAACGCCCGCTTTCGTCCTCAAAGCAAACTCGGGCTCATGGGCGTGAAGCCGCGGCCGACGCGTTGACCGCGATAGCTA
>JAHCKI010000210.1 GCA_026125865.1 Rhodospirillales bacterium | reverse complement strand
ACGTGTTCGGGGAGGCGCCAGCCGGCGTGCTTCTGCGTGATCTTCTCGTAGCCCTTGTGCGCGTTCCCCGGGGCAACGGCGAAGGCGGCGATGCATCGCTGCTGCGGGCGATCGCCGCCGACCTCGATCTCGGCTTCGATCCCCTCGATTGCCGCCTTGGCGACACCTGGACCGGCCGCCGTCCGGGAGCCCTCGACGGTGACGGTCCGTGGCGGACGGTCGGTGACACCGTGGAGCGGATGGAGCGGTTGGCGGCGGCATTGGTCGCCGGTGATGAGCCGCCGTCACTGGAATGGACCAATGCACAGGCCGTTCTGGCCACCATGGAAGACCGCATTCGCCCGGCCGTGACACGATCGGGGCAGGCGGAAATCGAGGGCCTACTCACCGGTCTCGACGGCCGCTTCGTGGCGCCGGGTCCTTCGGGCGCGCCGACCCGCGGCAAGCCGGACGTGCTGCCCACCGGACGTAACTTCTACGCCGTCGATACCCGCACCGTGCCGACACCGGCGGCCTGGACCCTGGGTTGGAAGTCGGCGGCGCTGCTGATTGAACGGCACGTACAGGAACACGGCTCGTGGCCCCAATCCCTGGCGCTCACTGCCTGGGGCACCAGCAACATGCGCACCGGCGGCGACGATATCGCCCAGGGACTCGCCTTGATGGGTGTGCGTCCCACCTGGGACACGGCATCGCGGCGCGTGATCGGTTTCGAGATTCTGCCGCTCGACGTTCTCGACCGGCCACGGGTGGATGTGACGTTGCGGGTGTCGGGCTTCTTCCGCGACGCCTTTCCCGCCCTCATCGACCTGTTCGACTCGGCGGCGCGCGCCGTCGCCGACCTCGATGAACCCGCCGTCGACAACCCCCTAGCCGCGCGCGTCAACGACGACGTGGCGTCGCTGGCGGCCGCCGGGGCGGAAGCGGAGGAGGCGCGGAGATTGGCCGGTCATCGCGTTTTCGGCTCCAAGCCCGGGGCCTACGGTGCCGGTCTGCAGGCGCTGATCGACGAGCGCGGCTGGGATACCGACGCCGATCTGGCCCGCGCCTACGTTGCTTGGGGCGGTTACGCCTACGGCGCCGGCGCCCAGGGCAAACCGGCCCATGGCCTGTTCGAAACTCGCCTCAGATCTGTCGAGGCCGTCGTTCAGAATCAGGATAACCGCGAGCACGACATATTGGACTCGGACGACTACTACCAGTTCGAGGGCGGCATGACCGCAGCGGTTCGGGTGTTGTCCGGTCAGCAGCCGGCCACCTACCATGCCGATCACTCCCGTCCCGAATCGCCGCAAATCCGAACCCTGGAAGAAGAGGTGGCGCGGGTTGTGCGCGCCCGCGTCGTCAATCCGAAATGGATTCAGGGCGTCATGCGTCATGGCTACAAGGGCGCGTTCGAAATGGCGGCGACCGTCGATTATCTGTTCGCCTTTGCCGCGACCGCTAGGTGCGTCAAGGACCACCATTTCGACGCTGTGTTCGACGCCTATTTGAACGATGGCGAGGTGCGGGACTTCCTCGAGGCCAACAATCCGGCGGCGCTGAAGGAGATGGGCGAACGTTTGCTCGAGGCGCAGGATCGCGGTTTGTGGCGCCCCCGCTCCAACCACGCGCGCGGTGACCTGCTTTCCCTGTCTAAGCGCGACGAGACCTGACGGACTACGCGCGTCCAAACAGGTGACTGAGATCGACGGCGATGTCGGGAAGCGCGGACACGCTCATCGTTCCCGGGTCGGTCACGTCGCGAACCTCGGTGTACCGTCCGGCCTCGGGCTTGCGGCAAACCCGCAAAACGGTCGCCGCCAAGTCGACGATCCAAACCTCTGGAATACCTGCGCGGGCGTAAAGGGGCAGCTTGACGTCCCGGTCATAGCGCACGCTCGAATCGGCGACCTCGACGAGCAGAAACACATCCCGTGGTTGCGGGTGGCTGAGTTCATAATAATCGTTTCTTTGGCGTAACAATAACAGATCCGGCTGCAATTCCGTCTGATCGTCAATGATCACCGGATTTTGTACCGAAAGCACCACAACGTCTCTGAACGCACGGCCGAGGCGATCGGCTAGGAAATTCACTTTGCCCGCATGGGCGCTGCCGATCGGATTCATGTCGATGATTTCTCCCTCGACCAACTCGACCCGTGCTTCGGGCGTGAAAATGCCGGCGCCATCCATGCGATGGAAGTCGCCGACACTAAGCCGATGACGCCGATAGAGGGCTTCGGCCAATACGGACATCGTCGCGCTCTCCCTGGCTGCTGAACCGAATAAGTTTACCAGTCCGGATTGTCGACGACAACCAGGGGTACCATCGGTTGTCGGCGCGACCGTCTATGCCGCGAAGAATCAATTCTCTGATTCGGTGTTTTCGCCTTACCGCCGTCCCACGCCCGTCAAGGAAAATTCAGTGTTATCAGTTGCTTTCGCCGAGGTGCTGACGCGCCCGCACGCCCATCCTAGAATCCCAGCGAATTTTCATCGTTTTCTACCGCACGACGAGGCGCCGCATGAGTTCGGAAGCGGACCTGGATCGCCGTCACACCGAAAAGATGGCCAAGAAAAAGGCGGCCAGGGACAAGATCCTTGCCACGAAGACCGAGGAGCGCGGCTTGCTCATCGTCCACACCGGCAAGGGCAAGGGCAAGTCGACGGCCGCCGTCGGCCTGACGTTGCGCTGCATCGGGCACGGCATGAAGGTGGGGCTCATACAGTTCGTGAAGGGCGCGTGGCAGACCGGGGAACGTGACATTCTCGCCCGCTTTCCCGACCTCTGCGTCATGAAGGCCATGGGCGAAGGTTTTACCTGGGAGACCCAGGATCGCCAACGCGACATCGCCGCGGCGCGGCAGGCTTGGGACACGGCGAAGGAGATGATTGCCGACCCCTCGTACCGCATGGTCGTCCTCGACGAACTCAATATCGTGCTTCGCTATGACTATCTGCCGATGGCCGAGGTGCTGGAGGTTTTCAGGGAACGGCCGCGGGATCTGCATGTGGTCGTCACCGGTCGCAACGCCAAGGAGGAACTCATCGAGGCGGCGGATCTGGTGACGGAAATGACCATGGTCAAACATCCGTTTCGCTCGGGCGTCAAGGCGCAGCCCGGCATCGAGTTTTAGCCGCTGAACGACCTCAATCGTGGAACTACAAGGACTGACACACCATGCGTAAATTCTTTCCAACCGCAATCATCACCGCCCTCGTTCTTCTCGTCGGCGCTTGTGTGAACGGCTTGTCGCCGCAATCGGAGGCCGAATCCCTGGTGGACAAGGCCCACTGGAGCCTGGAAAAATTCAAACAGGGGCCCGAGGAGCCTGATGCGGAGTTCCGCAAGGCGTTGGTCAACGCGCGCGGCTTGGTGATTTTCCCATCCGCCTTCAAGGGCGCTTTTCTCGTCGGCGCCGAGGGCGGCAGCGGCATCCTCATCGTGCGCGACGAAAACGGGGAATGGAGCTATCCGGCGTTCTACACCATGGGTGCCGGCAGCTTCGGCTTCCAGGCCGGCGCCGTCGCATCGGAAACGATCCTCGTCCTGCGCAATGACAAAGCCGTGCAGGCGGTGGTCTACAACCAGGGCAAGCTGGGCGCCGACATGGGACTGACGCTCGGAACCATCGGCGGTGGTCTCGAAGGCTCGACTACCACCAACGTGGGTGCCGATATCATCGGTTTCTCTCACGGTGCGGGCGCCTACGCCGGCTTTTCCCTGGAAGGCGCGGCTATCGTCCGGCGCAAGGATCTTAACGAATCCTACTACGGCGTCGGCGCCACGCCCGCCGGCATCGTCTTCCAGCGCAAGTACATGAACGCCCACGCAGAGACCCTGCGGAACGCGCTTGTCATGTAATCGGTCTCGTCCCGCCCGGGCCCTGATGTTGCAGGGTACCGGGTCGGACGTGGGCAAGTCCCTGCTGACGGCGGGCCTGTGCCGATCGCTGGTGCGGCGCGGTCTCACCGTTCGGCCGTTCAAGCCACAGAACATGTCCAACAACGCCGCCGTCACCGCCGACGGCGGCGAGATCGGCCGCGCTCAGGCTCTGCAGGCGCGCGCCTGCGGTGTGGCGCCGGCCACTGACATGAACCCCGTGCTGCTCAAGCCACAGACCGACATCGGTGCCCAGGTCGTGGTGCATGGCCGCGTCTTCGGCAACGCCGCGGCCCGCGACTATCACGCCTTGCGCCCCGTGCTGTTGCGGAAGGTGTTGGAAAGCTTCCACCGCCTTGCTGCCGACGCCGACGTTGTGTTTGTGGAGGGCGCCGGCAGTCCGGCCGAGGTCAACCTGCGCGCCGGCGACATTGCCAACATGGGCTTCGCCGAGGCCGCCGAAATACCCGTTGTGCTGATCGGCGACATCGATCGCGGCGGCGTCATCGCCAGCTTGGTGGGCACCTGCGCCCTGTTGTCCGCGAGCGAACGAGCGCGGCTTCGCGGTTACATCATCAACAAGTTCCGCGGCGACGTCAGCCTGTTCGACGATGGCCTGCGAATCATCAACGAGCGCACCGGCCTCGCCTGTTTTGGCGTCCTGCCCTGGTTCGCGGACGCCGACCGTTTGCCGGCGGAGGACGCGGTCGCCGTCGAGCGTCGCGGCAGCCGCACGACCTGCCCGCCGGGCAGCACCGACGCCGCGCCCATCCGCATCGCCGTGCCCCGCATTTCCCGCATCGCCAACTTCGATGATCTCGATCCGCTGCGGGTCGAGCCGGACGTCGTTGTGGATTTCGTCGCGCCGGGACGGGCGCTCCCCGGCGACGCCCACGTGGTTCTGCTTCCGGGCTCCAAAGCCACCA
>JAHCKI010000021.1 GCA_026125865.1 Rhodospirillales bacterium | reverse complement strand
ATACCGAGACACAGATCATCCCTGTTTGGATCGAGCATCGTCGCCGCAATTTCCCTTCGTAACGGGGGCCTTTCTTGTCAGTAAAGGCCTTCACTGCTTACATTTTGATCCCAGCTGTCAAATTAATGCTGGAAAGCCTAGCGTTCCAGCACCAATGCCGTTTCCATGCCCGAACGGACTACGACCCTGGTTCGCAACGGACTGAAACGGGTTACAGTCAGTGAGCTTGTCGCCCGACAATGACGATTTATGCGATCGAAGCGTGGTAGGAACGTCATGGCCCATGATCAGGAAACGTTGAATCAGTTTCTCGACACCGTGTCGCGGTTCGTCCGCGAGCGTCTCGTCCCTCTCGAGGAGTCGGTTGCGGAAACCGATGCCGTGCCGGACGATATTGCCGCTGAAATGCGGAGGATGGGCCTGTTCGGCTTTGCGCTTCCCGAGGAATACGGTGGCCTCGGCCTGAGCATGGAGGAGGAGGTCCAACTGGCCTTCGAACTGGGGCAAACATCGCCGGCCTTCCGTTCCCTGGTGGGCACCAATAACGGCATTGGCGGCCAAGGGCTGGTAATGGACGGCACCGAGGACCAGAAGAAGCGCTATTTGCCGAAGCTGGCGTCGGGGGAAATCATCGGCGCCTTCGCCCTGACCGAACCGGAGGCGGGCTCGGACGCCGCCTCCCTGCGCACCAGTGCCTACCGGGACGGCGCCGGCTATGTTCTGAACGGCACCAAGCGATTCATCACCAATGCGCCCGAAGCCGGGCTGTTTACGGTATTCGCGCGGACCGACCCGACAACGACCGGCGCCAACGGTGTATCGGCCTTCCTCGTCGAAGCGGGCGTTCGCGGCCTGTCGCTCGGCAAGAATGACAGGAAGATGGGACAGCGCGGCGCCCACACCTGCGATGTGATTTTCGACGATTGCCGTGTTCCGTCGTCCGCCTTGCTCGGCGGTGTCGAAGGCCAAGGCTTCAAGACCGCCATGAAGGCGCTCGACCGCGGCCGTATCCACATTTCGGCGGTCAGTGTCGGTGTCGCCGAGCGGCTGATCCGTGAAAGCCTGCACTATGCCTTGGAGCGAAAGCAGTTCGGAAAACCGATCGCCGAGTTCCAACTCATTCAGGCGATGCTGGCTGATAGCAAGGCCGAGGCCTATGCCGCGCGTTGTATGGTGATGGACGCCGCGCGACGCCGCGACGCGGGCGAGAATGTCGGTACGCTGGCCGGGTGCTGCAAACTCTTCGCCACCGAAATGGTGGGGCGCGTCGCCGACCGCGCCGTCCAGATCCACGGCGGCGCCGGCTACATCGCCGACTGCGCGGTTGAGCGCCTATACCGCGATGTCAGGCTGTTTCGCATCTACGAAGGAACGACGCAAATCCAGCAACTCGTCATCGCCCGCAACATGATCCGAGAGGCGCAATCGTGATCGACATGTCCACAGTTGGCATCCGGCGACCCCGGGGCGTCGGTTCTCTCTTGGATCCCATCCGACCCGAATGAGCGAGTGCTCCCGCACCAATCCCAGCGGTCCCGACGACCACGAGGCCGACATCGGCCTCCTGGCGGATTTGATCAGTTATCACCTCCGGCGAGCGCAGGCGTGGGTGTTCTCCGACTTTGCGACGACGATGGCGGACGACCCCATGACCCCCGGAAAATTTGGAGTTCTGGCCATTATTGAGGCCAATCCAGGGCTCGGCCAGTCGTTCCTAGCCCGAACCCTTGGGGTCGAGCGTTCGACGATGGTCGAAGTCATCGACCAGCTTGAAAAACAGGGTCTGGTCGCCCGCCGTCGGGCGCCCCGGGGACCGCCGCTCGTATGCCCTCACACTCACGGATTCCGGGCACTACCGTTTCGCCGAGCTGGTGCCGACGGTGCGCGACCATGAATGCCGAATAGCCGCGAACCTCGATGCCTCGGAAATCCGAACGCTCATCAATCTCCTCCGCCGCATCGGAGCAAGCTAATTGGCTGTTTGACCACGGACTCGCGAATGCAAAGCCGAAGACGCAAAGCTGCGAACTCCGCGACCGCGAGCAAGGACGCGTGCACAAGCAGGACCGGCAATCCGAACATCGCCTCGGCGCTTTTGCTAGTGGCCGGAACTGCGAAGGGTCCCAAGGCTTGGATATAGACTCTTTTAACATCTCGACGACGCGCGGAAATTCTGCAAAATGAACCCATGCCAAAGGTAAATCCGGATGTTCTTGTTTGGGCGCGCGAGAGTGCGGGGCTTTCCATTGAGGAAGCCACGAAGAAACTTGGTCTCAGTGGACCCGATCGGTTGAAAGCACTTGAAGGAGGTGATCGCGACCCTAGCCGTCGGCAGCTTTTCAACATGTCCGAGAAGTACCGTCGACCACTCCTAGCATTATATTTGCCGAAGCGACCGCGTGAGTGCGACAAGGGACAAGATTTTCGAACGCTACGAGAGGGAAAATCTGAAAAATCAGAAATTCTAATCAGTGCGTTACTGCGTGATGTCCGCGCGCGTCAAGGGCTTGTACGTGCTGCACTTGAAGAGGCAGATGAGGATATTTCGCTTCCCTTTGTGGGCTCTGCCAAGATTGCGGAAGGTGTGGGGTCTCTCACAGATAGAATGCGCGCCATTCTGGGGTTTTCTGTGGCGGATTTCCGCAGTCAGGTGAGCATTGACGTTGCATTTGCAGCTTTGAGATCAGCGACAGAAAATGCCGGAGTATTCGTACTGCTTCTGGGAAATCTCGGAACACACCACACGGACATCGATGCAACTTTTTTCCGCGGTTTCTCGCTTGCCGACGACGTTGCACCATTCATTGTTATTAATGAAAAAGATTCCCGCGCTGCATGGTCTTTTACGCTTCTTCACGAGCTTGCTCATATTTTCTTAGGCCAAACAGGTATAAGTGGCTACAACGGGGATGCCGATTTAGAGAAGTTCTGCGATACGGTCGCAGCGCGTTTTCTTTTGGAGCCATCGGAACTTGCTGCGATAGGTATCGAAGAATCAGCGGGTCTTGATGAAATCGCCGAACGCATAGGTGATTTTGCACGCGAAAGAAAGCTCAGCCGCAAGATGGTTGCGTACAACCTCCTGCGTTCCGATCTTATCAATTCACATTTGTACACGAGTTTAAGCGACGCTTTCGATGCCGAACGCATCGCTCAAAGGCAAAAGGGCTCAGAGGCGGGGGGCGCTCCAGACTACTATGTCGTGAAACGGCACCGCGCTGGGCTTGGCCTTGTAAATGTCGTGAAGCGGATGATTTCTAGTGGAATTCTTACCACTACTAAAGCGGGGAGAGTGCTCGGCGTCAAACCAACGGCAGTCAATCGACTGCTGAGAAGTGGACGTGCGGCATAGTGAGAACTCGTGATTTATTTGCTTGATGCTGACACTCTGATTCGCGCCGATAGCACCTACTATCCCTTAAGGAGATTTCCAGTTTTTTGGCAATGGCTTCGACACCACGGAGCCGCTGGTCACATTAAGGTGCCATTTGAGCAATACGCGGAGGTTGTGGCCGGCACAGGAGAACTTGTCGACTGGCTGAGGAATGTGGACACAAAGGAGGCTCTCCTTCTTTCTGAGGAGGCTGATCCAGTGCTTGTCGCGGAAGTGACGGCAAGAGCGTACGCTGATAATCTCGACGAAGTCGAGCAAGTTAAGGTTGGACGGGATCCGTTTTTGATTGCTTACGCATACGCTGTCATTGGAGAGCGTTTTGTGGTGACGTTCGAGGTATCTGCGCCGAGCAAGCTGCGGGGAAACCGCAAGATACCAGACGCTTGCCGTGAGTTGGGTATTGACTGCGGGACTCTGTTTGATGTCATCGAGGCGCTAGATTTTACGACTGATTGGAAGACTGAGTGAACTTCTTGACTTCTGGAGGTGTGAAGGGTTCTTGGACACTCGCAGCGGCGATGAGGTTCGGTGCGGTGGATACAACCCGCGTTCGACGGAAATGAGGAACATCGCGTGTGGCCATTGGGCGGGGGTGGCGACGAGTCCATGTTTGACCGGATTAAAATGGACATCGTCCGGATGCACGGCAAAGTTTTCGTCATTCCGGATCGCGTGCTCTCAAATCTGTCCAATGCCCCGACGCCTTTAGCATGTCCGCACCCGACCCAACCGCGACGCCCATGTGGCCGTAAAGGCAGTCAGGGGCGGGGTGCGATGCGGGCGTTGTCGACGACCCGGTCGCTCGGGTAAAGGACGACGGGGGTTCCTTCGTCGAGCCCTGAAAGGATCTCAACCTCGAGGCCCGTGAAATGGCCGACCTCGACGGGGCGACGCCGCGCCCGACCGCCGTCGTCGACGAACACCGCCCATTGTCCGTCGTCACGGAACAGGGCGCCGAGGGGCAGCTTCAGTACGTCCGATCCCTCCCAGGTGACGATCCGTGCCTCGATGCGATAGCCGTGGCCGAGCGGCGCCCATCGTTCAGGCGGGTCGGCGAAGTCGATGATGACGTTGACCCGTTGTTCCTCGATGCCGAGGGCGGAGACCTTAGTGAAACCATAGGGCTCGACGCGGCGCACCCGACCGGCCAGCGCGCCCGTTCCACCCCATTCTTCGATGGCGGCGCGTTGGCCCGGCTGGACTTTCACGGCATCCGGCGACAGGAGGTCGACGACAATTTCCAGCTCGCGCGGATCGCCGATCTCCACCAACGGCTCGCCGGCTTGGATCACGCCTTCGCTCTCGTGCAGAATCCTGAGGATTTGGCCGTCGACGGGCGAGTGGATCGGCACGCATTCGCACGACGACCGGTTTCGCGAGGTTTCGACCGGCGACAACAGTGCCGCTCGGGCGCGCTCGAGTTCGAATTCGCGCATGCCGAGTTTCGCCTTGGCCTCCTCTAGTGCCGCCTGTGCCGTTCGGTGTTCGCGCTCCGCCTCGTCGAGCCCGTGCTGGGAGATGGTGTCGCGGCGGATCAGCTTGCGGGCGCGCTCAAGCTCGGTGACCGCGAACGCGAGCTCGGCCTTGGCGCGCTCCAACTCCGCCGCCGCCAAGGCGCGGCCCGCCTCGGCGACACGCACCGCGGCCTCAGCCTCGGCCTCGGTGCGGACATCGAGAAAGTATGGATCGGAAGGTTCGATCTCGGCGACCACGGTCCGGCCGGCGACGACGCTGTCGCCGACATCATGGTCGATCCTTAGCGCGAGGCCGCCGATGGGCGCGGACAGCACGAAGACATCGCGCACCCGCGTGATGCCCTCCTCGTCGACCGTCACCGTCAACGGTCCGCGCTTCGCCATCGCCAGGTCGACCTGAACCGGTTGCGGCCACATGGCAACAACCAGGACGACGGCCAAGACAGTGACCGCAACGCCCCATATGAGTACTCGTCGCCAAGGCATGGTCCGTTACTCCCGCGTCTTGAGCACGGCGACCAGATCGAGGCGGTCGAGGCGGCGGCGGACGAATGCCGCCGATACCACCGCGGCCGCCAATACGATCAGCATCGCTATGCCGTAGGTCGATGTCTCGATCACCAGCGGCACCCGATAGAGTTCGGTGTCGAAACTCGTCGTGACGA
The DNA here is from genome assembly GCA_026125865.1 of Rhodospirillales bacterium. GTDB lineage: Bacteria > Pseudomonadota > Alphaproteobacteria > Rhodospirillales > Defluviicoccaceae > JADJXQ01. Next base: position 10,683 of record JAHCKI010000021.1, on the reverse strand, counting down.
TGGTCCATGCTAGACCGTAGCCGACGAGGCAGCCGACCGGCAGCGCCGCGATCGTCAGCAGTCCGAGTTCGCCGAGCAGGATGTAGGAAATCTCGAAACGGGTGAAGCCGAGGATCCTGAGCGTGCCGAGCTCGCGGGCGCGCTCGGAGAGCGCAATGCGCGCACTATTGTAGACGACGCCGAAGGCGAGCGTGCACGAAAAGGCGGCAAAAAAGGAGACGTAGATCATGATGGTCTCCGCCAGCGTCTCGTAGAAGGCGTCGATGGCGGCATCGACAACCATCACCGTTGCCACGTTGGGAAGATCCTTGAGCGTCGCGAACAGCTCGTCCCGATGGACGTCGTCGGCCAAAAGATGCACCGCATTCACCGCCGGCCGCTCCCGCATCATCCGATTGAGGGCTGCCATGTGCATGTAGGCGGGGGTGCCGATATAGGTCTCGAACACCGCGGCGACCGGCACCGTGCGTTCCGGCCTTCGCCCTTCCAGCACCTTCACCGTCACCATTTCACCGGGTTCGACCGACAATTTTTTCGCCAGTGAGGTGGATAGGACCAGGCCCGCCAGCGGCACCTCGAGAATGGCGCCAGCGGCGTCGTAGACGAGGCTCAGGCGCGCCTCCGGCATCACACCCTGCACAGAGCCGCGGTGCGTCCGGTGGCCGTGGACGAAGCGGACGCTGACAGCCCGCATGGGCTCCACTGCAAGGACGCCCGGCAGCGCTTCAAACCCGCGGAGGACGACGCTGGATTGCGTTTCGGCCAAGGCGACTGTCATGTCCTGATGCTGCGCCTGCCGAAAGTACACGTTGACCATGTGCTCGATGGCATCGATCCACTGCATGGCGACGACGAGCACGGCGATGGCCATTCCGATGCCGGCCGTGGTGAGCAGCGAGCGGATCGGCCAGCGCAGAATTTGTCGTAGGACCATCCGGGTTGGCTGATCCAGCCATCCGCCGAGGCCGGCCATACTGAACCCGCCGCGCCGGTACATTGGCGGTGCCGGCGGGCGCATCGCCTCGGCTGGCGGCAGGATCACCGCCTGCCGCACCGCCGTGAGCGAGCCGAACAGGGTCGCCCCCACGCTGAGCAATGCGGCCAGCACGAAGGCGCCGGCGCCCGGCCGATAGAACAGGAACGGAAACCGGTAGAATTCGGCGTAAATCTCGGTGTTGACGCGCCCGAGCCAGGCGCCGAGGGCCCACCCGAGAACGACGCCGAGCCCGGCGATGGCCAGAACCAGCTTGGTGTAGTGCCAGCCGATCTCCAGGTCGCTGTAGCCGAACACCTTCAAAAGCCCGATTTCGTCGCGCTCGATGGCGATGATGCGCGCCAGCAGCATGTTGGCGAGCGTCGCCGCCACCGCCAGGAAGATGGTCGGCAGGACTGCGGACATGTTCCGCTGCTGCTCGATCTCGTTCGTCACGTACCAGTTGGAGATCTGGTCCGCGCGGGAAAAGGCGCCCGTGCCGCCGTAGGGCGCGAGGAGGTCATCGAGGCGCTCGATCACGTCCTCCACCGTCGCTCCCCGCTGCAGCGACAGCGACACATCGTTGAAGGCTCCGTCCAGGTCGAAAGCCGCGGCCAGTGCCTCGCGTCCCATCCACAGGATGCCATAGCGCTTGTCGTCCGGTGTCCATGCGCCGGGCGCGATCGCGTACACGTACTCCGGCGACAGTGCGACGCCGACGATGTCGAGTGTTCGCCGGTGCCCGTTGAGGATGGCGCCGATGGAGTCCCCGGGGCCGAGTCCGTGGGCCTCGGCGAACGGCTCGCTGACCACCACTTCGTCGGGACGCCCGGCAACGACGGTACGCCCGGCGCGGAGTGAGAGGCGGTTGAGCGCCGGCGGGCCGCGTTCGGGGATCGACACCAGCCGCCCGATCACCGGCTCGGCAAGGCCGGGCATGTCGAGCGTCGCCAGCTTCACGATCCGCGTTTCCACCGCCTGAACCCCCGGGATATCGGCGATCCTTCCGGACAGTCGCTGCGGCGCCCGCTTGACGGTCGCGAAGACTTCGCCGAACCGGTAGCGTTCGTAATAGGCGGCCGCGGTCTCCTCGAGCGCCTCCACCGAGGAGAGCGACATGATCAGCAAACCGACGCCCGAGGCCACCACGAGGGCGATGGCCAATGCCTGGAAGCGCATCCGCCACAGGTCGCGCACCAGTTTGCGGTTGAGGGTCCGCATCCCGCCCTCACCAACTGAGGTCGCGCGCCGACCGCCGTGATGCGTTTTCGCGCACGTCGACGATGCGGCCGTCAGCGAGGGCGAGAACCCGGTCGGCCATGTCGGCAATGATGGCGTTGTGCGTGATCAGGACCGTCGTGGTGCCGAGTTCGCGATTGATACGCTCGATGGCCTCGAGGACAAGGATGCCGGTTTTGCTGTCGAGGGCTCCGGTCGGTTCGTCGCAGAGCAGCAGATCGGGTTGCTTGGCAATGGCGCGGGCGATCGCAACGCGTTGCTGCTCGCCGCCGGAGAGTTGAGCCGGGAAATGAGCGCGGCGGTCGCCGAGCCCGACCAGGTCCAGGGCATCGGCCGCCGGCATCGCGCGCGCGGCGATCTCGGTGACCAGCGACACGTTCTCTTCGGCGGTCAAACTCGGCATCAGGTTGTAGAATTGGAAAACGAACCCGACATGATCGCGTCGGTATCGTGTAAGCTGCGACTGATTGAAGGCCGTGATCTCCTGGTCGCGGAAGTACGCGTGACCGGAGGTGGGCGCGTCCAGGCCCCCGAGAATGTTGAGGAGAGTCGATTTTCCGCTGCCGGAGGGGCCGAGGAGGACGACCAGTTCGGCCGCAAAGAGGTCAACGTCGACTCCGCGCAGCGCGCGGACCTCGATCTCGCCGACACGGTAAAGCTTGGTAAGCGCCCGGCCCCGAATGGGTGCCTCCCGCTCACTTGGCAGTGATTGTTCCCTGGCCAACACTTTCGCCGCTTCCCCCGTGCCGCTCCTTGCGGCAATGCCGGCTATCATAGAGGCTCTTCAAGCCAATTGAGGGCTCGTCGGCCTCCAAGTTGGGCTCATGCCGCAAACGGCAATCTTGGTAAGTGTAGCACTCGGATGCTTCAACCGAAAGCGCATCGGCTATGAGCTCATCGGCCCATACGTAGAAGTGCGCGAAGACGCTGATGCCGCGCGTTGCCTCACGGCGGACATTTACCCGGGACAGGATCGGGTCGGCCCACTCGGCCATAGCCTCAGGTCCGTTCGGACACGGACGGCAAATTGCTTGAACAATGGGCTGTTACGATGCACAGTCGATCGTCTGAGATTGACACGTCGGAAGTCCCGATTGGGTTTGTGAACCGGGGAGAGGTGGGATGGCCGTGTCGAGCCTGAGCCTTGGCAAGGAAGGCGCCATCGCCTACGACTATGTGGCGCCGGCCGGTGGAGTCACATTCGTCTTCTTCAACGCGCTGACCGGCGACCGCGCCATGTGGACTGGCGCCATCGCCAATGCGCTGCATGCCGCTGGTCACGGTACGCTTGCGTGGAACATGCGAGGTCAAGCGGAGAGCCCCTTCCCCCTTGGTACGCGCCTCGACGAAGCGACGATCATCGCTGATGCGCAGACCTTGTTGGCTCACATCAATCCGCCGCGCCCGGTACTTGTCGGGCTGTCGATCGGTGGCCTATTCGCGGCGCGAACAGGGCTCGCCGGCACCGAGACTGTCGGCCTGGTGCTGATCAACACGCTTCGGCGCGACGGCCCTCGGCTCAGTTGGATTAACGCTGCCATCGTTCGTTGTGCCGAAGTCGGCGGGCTCGAGCTGTTCCGCGACTTGTTCTGTCCGCTGCTGTTCAACGAAGCGTGGCTGGCCGAGAACCGGGCTGGGTTCCTCGGTGAGCGACCGTATACGCCCATCGACCGGGCATCGGGTCACTACGCATTGCTGGTCGGCGGCGGCGATGCCGATTGGGACCTGCCTTACGAGGATTTGCACGTGCCAGTGCTCGTCGTCACCGGTTTGCAGGACCGGGTATTCCTTGATCAAGACGATGTCGACGCCCTTGTGGCACGGATTCCAAGGGTTGCACGGGTCGACATGGCAAACGCCGGCCACTTGTTGCCGGCGGAGCGGCCAAAGGCGTTGGCCGACGCTTTGATCGATTTTGCGGGTGGGCTCGGAGTTTGAACGGGTCCGCACCGAACCTCTCGCTCTGGCGGCGGCATGCCTGGATCGCTTATCTCGCGGTGTTCGTCGGCGTCTGCGGCCACGCCTCGTCGGAATTCGTCGCCGTTCTATCCGGCGTCGGTGGGCCGGAGTTGTCGGTGTGGCGGTTTATCCTCGGCGGGCTCGGGTTGGTCGGGCTAGCCTTGTTGTTCAAAGACAGCCGTGATCTGATCGCCCCATTCCGCACCCATGCCTTGCACCTTGTGATACTTTCTGCGCTCGGTGTCACCGTCGGCTACCTGCTGTTCCACTGGTCCCTCGACTTCGCGACGGTGCCGCAGGTGGCGACGGCGGTGACGACGATCCCGATCTTCGTTGGACTCGCCAACCTGTGGCGCAACCGAGAACCGATCGGCGTCGCCAAGATGGTCACCGGTACAGCCGCCGTCATTGGTGTGGCGCTGCTGGTAACAGACGGCTATCTGTTCGACCTCGCGGGTGGCGCCGATAGTTTGTTCGGCGTACTGCTGGCGTTTGCGTGTGCGGCTGCCGTGGGTACCTATACGGTCTTGGTTCGTCCGATCATCGCCGAGTACGGGGCACTTCGCATCACCGCCATCACCATGATGCTGGGTGGCATCGGCCTTTGGCTGCTCGTCGGCGTGAGCTGGGACCTATGGGTCGGGCCAGGGCGGCTCACCGCACTCGACGCCGGAGCGCTGGCGGCGCTTCTCGTCATCGCGTTCTACAATACGACGATCACACAGTTCCTGTGGATCGGCGGCCTCGCCGCGGTGCCGGACATTACCCGCGGCAGTTACCTGTTCTTTCTAAAGCCGGTGATTGCCACGTTGCTGGCCGTGACGTTTCTCGCGCAATCGGTGACCACGGCCCAAATGCTGGCGATCTTCGTGATCTGCGCATCGGTCGTCGTGGAAGCCAACTGGAAGCGCTTGGCGAAGATATTCAGCCGGACCAACATAGTTTAGAGCACGGCGCGATCAGATTGGGTCAATCTGATCGCGCGGTCGTGCTCTATATCTTTAGAATCTAGAGCAAAATGCGATCAGGTGACTCGACCTGATCGCATTTTGCTCTAGCCAGCGTTCGACGCAATCGAGGAACATCGAGTACAGTTATTCGACGGGGGGAGGCGGCGAGTTCGTGCTCGACCGGATTGACATGGACGTCGTCCGGATGCGCGGCAAAGTCCGCGTCATCCCTGAGCGCGTGCTCCCAAAATCGACGCTGCCGGCACGCGTTGAATTCCGTCTCCTCGGTCGGTGGAAGCCGATGGACGGGCCGAGCCAATCGTGATGAAATCGGGTAACTCGGGATTGATACCCGGTCCGATTTCGCAACGTGCATCCGGAGAGGAGGAACCGTCATGTCCGATCTGCCGACCGTTACCGGCGCCAATACCCTCAGCAACAGCTTTCTCGGCGACAACATCCAGATCTGCGTGGTCACCCGGGACTTCCGGAGAACCATGGAGGGGCTGGTTCGGGCTGGGATCGGCCCGTGGCGGGTCTACACGTTTGGTCCCGACAACGTTCAGGACTTGGTCTACCGCGGGAAGCCAGCGAGCTACTCGATGCGGCTCGGCCTCGCGTTCTCCGGAAGCATGATGTGGGAAATCGTCCAACCGTTGAGCGGGCCGAACATCTATGAGGAGTTTTTGGAACGGCACGGTGAAGGCATCCATCACGTCGCCTTCGGTTGCAACGGCATGCCCTGGCAGCAACGGCTGGATGGGTTCGCGGCGCACGGCTATCAGATGATTCAGTCCGGCCTCTGGGAGGGGCAGGTTCCCTACGCCTATTTCGAGACGGAGGGCGACACTACGACCACCTTCGAGATCTTCGACATTCCCCCCGACTTCGTGCTGCCGGACCCCGAGGAATGGTACCCGGGACAACCGTCCGAAACCCCGTGATCCGGTTGCGATCGCGCAGCCAACATTTGGCGGAATAGCCAAAGGCGTATTGCGCCTTTTCTCCGAACTACCGACGCGCCTCCGCCGATAATCGGCGGAGCAAGGTTCGGGTCATGTTGGCGACGACGCGGCGGCGGTATCCGGGGGGTGTGACCGTGCTGGTCATGGGTTGGATCTGCTTTGGGATCAGGGCGACGAGGCGGTCGATGGCGTCGTCGTCGAGCGGCGCCCCGACAAGGTCTTCCGTCCCTTGCAGGAGAAGCGGCATCGCGTTCGTGCCGGTGAGGGCGACGCGCAGGCCGGCGAGCGATCCGGCTTGCAGCTTGACCGCGGCGGCAACGCCGGCGAGGGGGAAATCGATGGCGCTTCGCACCCGCGCCTTGACGTAGCCGCAGTGCCATGAGTCCGCGGCCGGCACGCGAACCGCCACGACCATCTCACCGGGGCCGAGGCGCAGGTGATCGCGGCCGTCGTCGCGGTACATCTCGGGGAGGGGCATGACGCGGTTGCCATCGGGCCCGGCGACCTCAACGGCGCCATCGAGCACGATGAAAGCGGGAGCCAGATCGCCGCTGTACGCCGCGAAGCAGGCGACGGTCTTGGGCGCCACGTGGCAAATCTCGCCCTGGTGCTTGAAACAGTAGTCGTTGCTACGCCGCCACCATTCGCTCTGGTTGTAATAGACGCAGCGGGTGTCGAGGCAGAGATTGCCGCCGACCGTCGCGACCTGGCGGTGGCTGCTCGCTGCAACCTCGCTCGCGGCCTGGACCAGAACCGAAAATCTCTGTCGAATGATCGGATGCTCGATCAATTCGGCGAGGGTGACGGAAGCGCCGATACGAACCTCGCCGTCGCGTTCCCGGATGTCCCGCATCTCGGCGACCTCGGACACGTCGACGATGGTGCGCGGTGCGACGATACCGCGGCGGATGTTGGGTACAAGGTCGGTCCCGCCTGCAAGCAGGCAGGCATCGGGATCGTCGCGCCGGGCGGCGACGGCGTCCTCAACCGAGGCCGGGCGAAGGACACGGAATTCCGGCATGAACTCCATCAGGCGGCCCTTCCCGGCCGGTTGCGCCGTTGCGCCCGTTCGTGCCGTTCGATGGCGGCAAGCACACGGTCGGGCGTCATCGGCGTTTCGCGCAGGCGTATCCCGATGGCGTCGTAGACGGCGTTGGCGACCGCCGGTATGACGCTGGCAAGCGCGCCCTCGCTCGCCTCCTTGGCGCCGAACGGCCCGTTGGGATCGACGCTTTCGACGATTTTAACCTCGATATCCGGCGACTCGACGATCGTCGGAACCCGGTAGTCGATCATGTTGGCGGCAACCGGCAGCCCGTCATGGTAGCGGATTTCCTCGCTGAGCGCCTGGCCCAGCCCCATCCACACCGCGCCCTGCACCTGGCCTTCCACGGACAGGGGATTGAGCGCGTAGCCGCAGTCGTGGGCGGCCCACACCTTGTCGACGGTGACGCGTCCGCTGTCTTCGTCGATGGTGACCTCGGCCACTGCCGCGGCGTACGAGTAGGCCATGCTGGGACCGACGGCGGCGCCCCGGTAGGACCCGCCCTGGTATTTGCGCGGCACCATGAACGTGCCCTTGACGGTGATCGTGCCGCTTTCCGCCAAGGCCTCTTTGACCACGGCGCCGAACGGGAGCCCGGGATCCTGGCTGCCGCGGACGCGATAGACTTCGCCAAGGCATTCGATGTCCCCAGGCTGCGCCTCGAGTTTGCGGGCGGCTGCGGCGACGAGCAGCGTTTTCAGGTTTTTGGCCGCTTCGAGCGCCGCATTGCCGACCATGAAGGTGACGCGGGAGGAATACGATCCGTTGTCCTTCGGGGTGATGCGGCTGTCGTTGGCGACGACGGTAAGCCGGGACAGGTCGAGGCCGAGCACGTCGCCGACGATCTGCGCGAGGATGGTCGATGATCCCTGGCCGATGTCGGCGGCGCCGGTGAGCAGCGTGATGCCGCCGTCGAAGTCCAGCTTGAGATTGACCACGGCGTGGGGCTCACCGGTCCAGTGCACCGGCTTCGCCGCGCCGCTGACGTAGTGCGAACAGGCGATGCCGAGGCCCTTGCCCTTGGGAAGGCGGCCGCGTCGTTCGCGCCATCCCGATGCCTGTTCCACATAGTCGAGGCATGCGGGCAGTCCGTAGGACTCGACCATCAGGTCGTTGATGGTTCGCAGCGGCGCCCGCAACAGGTTGCGCCGCCGCAATTCGATGGGATCCGTTTGAATTTCCCGCGCGATCTCGTCCAGCAGCGACTCGAAGGCATAGCGCACGTTGACCGAACCATGACCGCGCATGGCGCCGCACGGGGGCGTATTGGTGTAGATGCGATAGCCGTCATAGCGGACCGCGGGGATGTCGTAGATGGCGTTGAGCAGGGAGCCGGCATAGAGAACCGTAACGATGCCGTACCCGCCGTAGGCGCCGCCCGCTTGAACCGTCTCGCACGTGCAGGCGGTTATCTTACCGTCGCGCGTCACGCCCACCTTCACCGTGACATCGGTGCGCGGCCGCCCGCGATGGGTGATCATTGTTTCTTCGCGGCTCAGCTTGAGCCGCACCCGGCCACGCGCCGCCCGCGCGAGCAGGCAGGCGATGATCTCGAAATTCAGGGTCTCGGTGCGGTGCCCGAAACCGCCGCCGATGAACGGCTTGACGACGCGGATCTGCGATGTGTCCATGCCCAGACACTGAGCCACCTTGAGGTGAACGTAGTAAGGGACTTGGCTCACCGTGTGCAGCGTGATGCGGTCGCGTTCGGCATCGTACGCGGCGAGGGAGGCATCGGGCTCCATCTGAACATGGGTGACTTCGGCGCAGGCGTAGGACCGCTCGACAATGATGTCCGCCGCCGCGAAACCGGCATCCACATCACCGAACTGATGATGGACGTCCCGCTCGAGGTTGCCGGGACGGTTTTCGTGGAGTGGGACGGCGCCCGGTGCGCGCGCAGACTTGGGGTCGCAATAGGCGGGGAGGGGGGTCACGCGCATGCGGATCAGCGACAGCGCGCGCTCGGCGGTGGCCTCGTCGACCGCGGCGACCGCCGCAACGGGATCGCCGCGATAACGTACTCGCTGGCGCGCCAACGGATATTCGTTCTGGGCGATGGGCAGAATACCGAAAGGCACGTCGCAATCATCGCCGGTGAGGACGGCGACCACGCCCGGCAGGGCGCGCGCCTCGGAAACGTCGACGTCGAGGATGTCGGCGTGACTGTAGGGACTGCGCCAAATGCGGCCGACCAGGGCGTCGGCGTGGGTGAAATCGGCCGTATATTTCGCCGCGCCGCTGACCTTTTCGACACCATCGATGAGGGGCACCCGTTCGCCCACCAAGCGGGGTGGCACCCGCTCACCCACCAAGCGGGGTGGCGCGTGGGCCGGTGGAGCGTCGTTCATGTCGCGTCTCCCGCTGCCACGCGAACGGCCTCGATGATCTTGGTGTAGCCGGTGCAGCGACAAATATTGCCACTCAGTCCTTGGCGGATCTCTTCTGTCGATGGTTTCGGGGTGCGCCGGAGCAATCCTTCCGCCGCCATGATCATGCCCGGCGTGCAGTATCCGCATTGGGAGCCAAGCCGTTCGTGAAACGCCCGTTGCAGTTGCGACAGGCGCCCGTCGCGCGCTCCCCCCTCGATGGTCTCCACACGCTTCCCGGCAACGGAATGGGCAAGCGTGATGCACGACAGTCGCGGGCGGTCATCAACCAACACCGTGCACGCACCGCACTCACCGCCGTCGCACCCCATCTTCGTGCCGGTGAGGTGGGCTATTTCGCGTAAGTAATCGATCAACAGGACGTTATGGGACACCGCGTCTTCCCGCGGACGCCCGTTGAGCGTGAGGGTAAGGATCGCTTTCGCCATCAACGTTGTCTCCGATACCGATGTTTCCGAAGTTTTCGTCTCGGAGATCGCAATATGTTCGGTACCCGAACAATCTTACCAATAGTACGAATTGTGCATCTCCGCAATGTCACCAAAGCAAACGCACCAGCCACAGTGTCAAACCCGGAAAAAAGATGTGCAACATCACGCGGACCACGCCAGCGAGAAAAAACGGTGTCACACCGCGGAAGGTGTCCATCATGCTGACACCTGGCGCCAACTGGTTGATGACAAAGACATTGAGCCCGACGGGAGGGGTGATCAGTCCAAGCTCGACGACCATGAGCGCAATGATCCCGAACCAGATCGCCGTTTCCTCGCCGGTCAAGCCAAAATCGAGGGACATCACGATGGGGAAGAAGATCGGGATCGTGAGCAGGATCATGGACATGCTGTCCATCAGGCATCCGAGCACCAGGTAGAGCAGAAAGATGGACGTGACGACCGCGAAAGGAGACATGTCGGAACCGGCAATCATCGCGGCGGCGTCCATGGGCATTCGGGTCAGCGCCAGGAAGGCATTGAAGATTTCGGCGCCAAGCAGGACGAGAAAGATCATGGCCGTCGTTTCGGCCGTACCCAACAGGCATTGCTGAAGTCCGCGCCACCCCATCGCGCCGCGGGCGGAGGCCAGCCCGCCGGTTGCGAAAGCGCCCACCGCGGCGCCTTCCGTCGGGGTGAAGATGCCGCCGTAGATGCCGCCGACCACTGCG
>JAHCKI010000209.1 GCA_026125865.1 Rhodospirillales bacterium | reverse complement strand
AAACCAAGCGCCGCCGCGGCCAAGGTCATCCCCGCGAAACCCATCGAACCATCGTGGTCGTCCAAGCCGGCAAGGGCCGCCACCAGTACAATGCCGATCCCTATCGAGGCCGTTTCACCGGCGGCCATACCGTCGATGCCGTCCATGAAGTTGAATAGATTGACGAACCAAAGCCAAAGGCAGCCGGCCACGAGACGGTCGAACACCGGCGGCAGAAGTCCCAAGAAGTAGGGGTCGGCGGCCGGCACAACCGCCATGAATACCGTTACCGCCCCGATCTGCGCCGTCAGCCGAAGTAGAACCGACAAACCCTTGAGATCATCGAACCACGAAACAACCGCCAAGAAAATGGCCAACACGATCAACCAGGCCATGTCCATCGGCGCCGAATCACGGGTGAACGCGAACAAGGCCCACGCCGCCATCAAAACGGTCACCACAGCGAGTCCACCGCCACGTGGTGTTGGCGCCGAGTGACTGGAGCGGACATTGGGGTGGTCGAGGATCGACCATCGGCGCAATTGCCGCACGACAACGCCGGTCAATCCACATGTCGCCACGGCCACGACGATTAACACGGCGACCAATTGAGCGGCCGTCATGGATTACCCATGATCCTCATCTCGGGCAACGGCACGATGAAACGGCAATCCGCGGCGGAAAACGCCGCGCGGCATTCGATGATCGCGTCGGCGAAATCCCAGGAGAGAACCATCACCGCATCGATGTTCTTGTCGCCCAGGGCGTCCGGCGACAGGATGGGGATGTGTAGTCCCGGCGTGAACAGGCCTTGTTTCCATCGGCAATCGTCCGCGACAAAATCCAATGTTTCCGGGCCGATTCCCAGGGCATACAACAGGCTCGTGGATCTCGCCGTGGCGCCGATTGCGGCGATGCGAAGTCCCTTGCTTTTCCAGGCATCGAGTACGTCCAGGATGGCTTGCTTGCGGTCTTCCACGCGCCGCCGAAAATCGTCGACCCAGCCGCTGCTATCCGAGAGCAGTGAAGATTCCCCTGCAAGCAAGGTGTCGACCGAACCGTCACGCGCGTAGGGTCCACCCAGATGCTGGGCATAACCCCGCAAAAGGCCCGGTCGTTCGTCGACCCGTTGCGCCGATATCAGTTCCAGGTCACAGGCATGGAGCAAGCGCGTCAGCGGCCCAAGGGCGTAATAGTCCAGGATTTCGTGACGAACCCGGTCCATGAGCCCCAGCGTCCCTATATCGGGTAGATAGGGAATCTCGAAGGAGAAAATGCCGTCGCGGGCGAGGAGTGCCTGCACCCCCTCCAAAAACGCTTTTGGATTTTGCGCGTGAACCAGGGCGCGGGGAGCGACGACGATGCGGGCGCGCCCCATGGTGTCTTGGATTCGGGACGCGATGGCGGGAGAGAAGAAACCCGGAAACGTATCCAGGCCATCGCTGATGGCGGTGCGCGCCAGGTCGACGGCCGGTTCGATCCCGTGGCAGCGCATGTTGGTGTCCTGGAAGGCCTTGAGCATGGTACCGTCGTTGGAGCCGATGACGACGGCAAGGGTTCCGTAGGCTGGCGGGCACCGCGCCAGTATTTCACCGGCATGGGCCCGGACGATGTGTTGCAGTGGCGCGACATTCGCTATCGCCGTCCGGTTGCGCTGAAATACGTGCAGGGGATCGACCAGGTCCCTCAGTTGGACATGACCGCATCGACGGCAGCGATACAGGTCCAAAGGATAGGTGGGTTGTGGAATGTCCCGCGCCTTGGCATCGACGAAGGCGTTGGCCAACGGTGTCGGCGGTAGTGAAAGCACACATGCGAAATCGTCATCGCCATTTTGATGGCCGCACAGGCGACAGCCTTCGCTCCGCGCGAAAAGGTCACTCATGGCTCCCCTTCGCGGCGAAACGCCCATTTGACCTGACCGCCCGTCTCCTGCGGCGCGCCGGAAACCACGATCTGTCGGGTGCGTCTCGGCGTGTCGGAAGCGCCCAGGTAGACGCTGTCCTCCAACGAAATCGTTCCACCTGCACTGATGAAGCGCCAACCGCCGCCATTGGCGGTCCGCATCAAAACGGCAGAGCCATCTTGGACCATGGATACCTGAACATGCGGGTGCAGGTGAAAACGTACCTTGAAGGGCGCTGAATTGGGTCCCTCCAGCGTGTCTTCGCCCCGAATGTCGTCGCCGGTTTCGGTGACATACAGACGGCGGCGATGAACGAGCTTGAATTGTCGACGATAGCCGGAATGACTGACGTCCAGCCAAACGTTGTCTTCGTCCTCCCGCCGAACCGCTTCGACCTCCGCGCGACCGTTTCGGCGATCTCTGGGGCGCGTGTCAGCGGAATCGGCGTCGTCAACGATCAGCGTCGAATGGGCGTTGGTGGTTTTCATGGCTTGGCGCCACTTGCTGTCGTCCCCCCAGTGGGCGCCGCAATTGACCACCAATCGATCGCGTAACACGCTCATTTCAAAAGATAATGCGCCGGCATGGGCCTGCTCGCCGACAATCGACGTCGAGCCCGCGTCCATGATGACGACGGTTCGGCCAACGGCAATGCGCTGGAACCCCACATGCGGCGCGTTGGTGATGGCTTTTCCCTTGACCGCCGCGCGCGCAAGCACGGCGTCGACCAGAAGATGGTCTTCTTCCTTGCCGCCATTGAACAAGGCCAAGGTTCCGTCGCCGAGTCTGAGACCGCGCAGCATGGGCGCCATGCGATCGATTGCGGACACGAGGACTTGCGGCACTTCTTGTTTCGCGGCCTGGAGCATGGCGCGGATGTCGATCAGGTCGCGCAGCACCTGCAGTTGCAGCGAGGGAACCCGTTGGATGTGGCCGCCGTCGGGAAGCACTTGGGTGTCCAGTTCCCGACACAGTTGATCGATGGCCGTCTGGTACCGGCCCACACCGATGCATAGTGCGCAGGCCAAGCGACCCTTGGCGGCGGCGATGGCGCCGGCGTCCCTCCGATAAAATCCGCCGACGCGGGCAAGGTGGCGCGCTTGCATCCCGAGGCTATTCAAGAAGCGCGCGCGAAAAACATCGTCGCCGTCGGCGAGCAGGAAATCAGGTGCGGTGAGCCACATGGTCAGCCGCCGACCGAGAACGTCGGTGCGCCAAGCCGGCGTGCTCCAGCGTCGGTTGTGACCGATCCACTCTGAGACCAGTTCCTTGGCGCGCTGCTGCGCCGCCTTCGAGCCGACGGCCCGCAGGCTGGCCAGCCACCCGAACTCGTGCAATGCCGCCGCCATGGACTCGGACTGGAACAAGGCCGCCCACGGCGCCCGTCCGAGAGGGTAGCGCCGTCCCGCGAACAGAAACGCTTCCTCCATGATCGCCGACGCCACTTGGCGATCTTCCGGCCATGAGATCGGCAACGACATGGCGATTCGTCGCGGATCGCGCCCCCTGAGGCTGAGTTGGTAAAGCGACGATCGATAGAGGCTGGTCATGAAAGCTGCTCTGCTTGCAATGGACCCGGCGAGAGCCTGCCTGACGTGACGGCGCCGGCCGCAAAAATCATCAATCCGAGCTAGTGAAAGCCGGGTTTTTCAACCCATCGCCTGTTGGTATCAGCTTCCCGCGCGGGTCGCAAGGTGGCGACGTAACACTTATTGGACCCGCAACCGTACCCCGTAGAAGCCATCCATGCCGCCCGCGTCCGCCAGGTGACAGGGAAGGGTTCGGAGTTCGCCGACCGGAGTCACCATTTCCTCTAGGCCGCCGACGTTTTTGGGGCCGATGGGATCTCGTCGCAGCCCGTCGTCCTCGGCCAGCTGCGCGGCGACGAGGTCCTGTCCCTCCGCGGATTGCAGGGAGCATACGCAGTAGACCAATATGCCTCCCGGTTTGACCATCCGCCGGGCCGCCCGCAGGAGTCGCGTTTGCGTGGTCACCAGTTTCGCCACATCCTGCCGTGTCTTGATGATGGGCACGTCCGGATGGCGGCGAATGGTTCCGGTGGCGCTACAGGGCGCGTCGAGCAGCACAGCGTCCGCCGGTGCAAGTGGTGTCCAAGTAAGGGCATCGGCGGCGATGACCTCCGCGCAAAGATCAAGCCGCCGCAAATTGTCCGTGAGTCGCCGGAGCCGATGGCGCGAGCGATCGACGGCCGTCACCTTGGCCCCGGCTGCGGCGAGCTGCGCCGTCTTGCCGCCGGGTGCCGCGCAAAGATCGATGACCCTGCGGCCGCGAACGTCGCCGAGCAGGGTTGCGGGTATTGCCGCGGCGGCGTCCTGCACCCACCAATCGCCGTCGGCGAAGCCGGGTAGCGACGAAATCGGGCCCCGATGCGTTAAGCGCACCGTGCCTGTGGGCAAGGCGCGTCCCCCTAGCCTGTCGGCCAATTGTTGCCGGTCGATTTTGGGAGTGAGATCGAGGGGAGGTTCGAGAAGATGGGCTTCGGCGATGCGGCGACAGGTTTCGGCGCCGAAAGCGTGTGTCCAGGACTCCCAAAGCCAATCCGGGGTATTCAGTTGCGCCGGGTCCTGGGTTTCGATCAGGTTTCGGCCTTCGCGAGAGAGGCGCCGGAGAATGGCGTTGACCAGTCCCTCATGGCGTCCCTGTTTGCGGGCACGAGCGAGGTCGACGCTTGTATGGATGGCAGCATGCGCCGGTGTTTCCAAGAAGACCAGTTGACAAACACCAAGTCGCAGGATGTCGAGAACGGTGTTGGCGTCACTTGCGAGGGCTTTTTTCAAGCAATGGTCGATGAGGGCATCGATCTGGCCCAAACGTCTTAACGTGGTCGCCACAAGCAAGAACGCGAAGGCGCGATCGCGCGCGTCTAGGGCCGCTGCGCCCGGATGGGCTTCGAAACCGTCATCCAAGGGCTGGTGTTTGCGTACGACGTGCTGC
>JAHCKI010000208.1 GCA_026125865.1 Rhodospirillales bacterium | reverse complement strand
ACATGCAGAACAGCGCGGTTTTCCGTGTTGTTGATCTTTTCGCCGGCGAACATGCGCTCGCGCCAACCTTCAACATCGGCGGCGCGGGCGAGCGCCGTCAACAGCCCCAGTGTCTCCGCGGTGATTCGGTTCTTGGAAAAATCGAGCAGCATGTCGCCGAGCCGGATCGAGAACGTCTCGAACCGTCCGCTGTCGGTGGCGAACAGGTCCCGCATATGAACGTCTTGAATGCTCTTATGATGTTCGGCGAGCGCCTTCCAGGCGGCCGATTGCGCGATCGACGGCATACCAACTCCTCCGCTTCTCTGAATTAACGAATTTGGCGGAGATTAGCAGAGGCGACCGGCCGCTGCCACCGTGGCGGGGCATTGTGGGCGACGGATGAGATGGATGTGAAAGCGGTTGAAAGAGATAGAAGGCGTCGTCGGTAATCCGTGACCGTCTACGCGGACCGTTTGCCGGCGGTGCGGGTAGCGGCGATGGCGGCGATCTCGGCGGCTACCCGTTTTTCATCGTCTTCATCCAGATTGTCGTTACTGATTTTGGCTTTGGTCGGTTTCAGTTTGTCGATGACTCCGAGCGGGTTGGCGGCCATTTTGCCGTCGGGATCGCCTCCCTTGCCTCCGTCCGGCACCAAAGGCCTGATTCCGGCCAATTTGGCCTGCATCTCCAAAATGCGGACGGCCGAACTGAAATGGTGGTATTCCACCGCCAGACGAAAAACCGATTCAAGCTTTCCGATGATCGTTTCGGTCTCCCGCCCGACTTGGCGTGCGTCTTCCGCTTGCAGCTCTGCGATGCGGGCTTGCACGGCCGGTTCGCGCAGCAGCTTGTACGCCGTGGTCCGGCATGATTGCGGTGCGTACCCGGCATATCGGGCGGCAGCGGCAGCGTTCAGTGATCCGACATAGCGACGGCAAAATTGCTCTTTGCGGGGAGGGCGAAGTCGAGGCATGGCGAAATCGGGATCCATACATCCAAGGAATTCGATATAGGAATAATAACCGTAAATAGGTCAAACGTCAAGGTATTGGCGTGGTGGATCAGTCGTTTGTTCCCGTATGTACCCGCTGTACTGCGCGCTACGGCGACATTGAGTTAGTGAAAAAAAATCCGCCAACCGAATTATTCCTGAATGATTTCAATTTGTTCCGGATGCGTTGCTTCAATCATCGGGCCATTGCGCAGGATGACCCAACCCCGCACCCTTACTTTTTTCCCCTTGAGGTGAATGGGATCCAAGGACGCGTTCGTAAAGCGCGGCCGGTCCTCCTTATTGATCGCAATCGTAAAATCCGTCCGCCAATTGGGACCGAAATTGAGATAGGTCCGACCCCGGACGGTCGCGGTTGCGCGGACCACGCCCTCGACCAGCTGAAAGCTTCCGAGATCGCCGAAGACGTCATCCGCCTCGCGAACGCGATAGTGCGGTTTCGCCCAAAGCCCGCGCGCGTTCGATCGGGCTTCCTGTTCCAGCGCCAACATTTCGGCGGCGTGTGTCGTGTTTTCGGCCGTCGTAAAGACGCGAACCGCGCCCAGCTTCAGCAGTTCGCCCTGCAGCCAGACGCCGTCGTCACGATGGAGGTGCGCGAGGAGCCGGCCATAGCGGTCCTTGATCGGATCGCCGAACACCAGCCGAAACCGCCGATTGAGGGCCAATGTTCCCAAGGTCTCTCTTGCGATTTCGGCCCACGGTTCGGATGTTTCCGTGATCATATCCGGGGATGGCTTCGGGGCGCGAACGCCGATAAGCCGAACATCCCTGGCTCCCCGAACGGCGCGAGCGAGACGAACGGTGTCGCCGTCGATGATTTCTTGTACGATTGCGTTGTTTTCCGCGACCGAGATCCGCATTGTCGCGTGAAGAGAGGCGAGGCACATTGCAACGATGAGAAGCGTTTCTTGAATTCGCGCCATATCATATCCAATGAGCTTTGGTGGCGCTGCTCACGCGATGCCGTCCGGCTCATTCACCGAGACACGTAACAGGGGGGGGGAAGCATGGACAGCGGCATTCTTCGCGAGCAGTTGTTTCCCGATATTCGCCCCTATGCGGCGGGGACGCTATCGGTGGATTCCCGGCACACATTGTACTGGGAACAATGCGGCAATCCGGGGGGAACACCGATCGTTTTCATTCATGGCGGCCCGGGAGCCGGCGCCGCCCCGACGCACCGCCGGTTTTTCGACCCCAGCCACTACAGGATCATCATATTTGATCAGCGCGGATGCGGTCGGTCAAAGCCTTTCGCCGATATCGTGGATAACACGACGGATCACCTGGTGGCGGACCTGGACGCCCTGCGGAGGCATCTCAGTATAGACAAATGGATTTTGTTCGGCGGCTCATGGGGGGCGACACTGGCGCTTGCGTACGGCGCAAAGTGGCCGGAACGATGCGCCGGTTTTATTCTTCGTGGTGTTTTTCTTGGTACGAAGCGAGAGATGGAGTGGTTTCTATTCGGTATGGGCAAGTTCTTCCCCGAAGCGCGGCGCCAATTTCGTGAACGGCTTCCCGAGGAAGAACGAGACGACCTTCTCGCCAACTATCATCGCCGCCTTGTCCATCCCAACGAGAAGGTGCATGGACCGGCGGCGGCGGCGTGGGTTCGGTATGAAAGCACGTGTTCGAGCCTCGTGCCCAAGTGGAGCCATTCTTACTCGGGAAACGATCCATCTGCGTTGGCGTTGGCCAGAATCGAAGCGCACTATTTCGTGAACGCGTTCTTTTTGAACGGTCACTCCCTCCTGGATGGCCTTGGGGGTTTGCAGGGTATTCCGTCGGTTATCGTGCAGGGTCGCTATGACATGGTTTGCCCCATCGAAACGGCCGATCGACTGGCGCGACATTGGCCTCGCGCGGAATACATCGTTGTTCCCACCGCCGGACATTCGGCATTGGAACCGGGGATTTGCTCGGCGTTGGTCCGCTCGACGGAATGGATGAAGAGCCGGGTCCAAATATGATTAGGACGGTCGGCGCTAACTCGTTTCCGTCGCCCACTTTAGAATGCTTTATGTAGGCGAAATTCCCTTCCCCCTTAAGAGCCGGTTCGTGCTAGCCAAATTTGCTGCATTATAGTAATAGATGGTAATGGAAGGGTAGGTGCAATCATGGCCAAAACCACAAGCTTCAACCTCGGCGACCACTTCGAGCAGTTCATCGCATCTCAGATCAAGAGCGGTCGCTATGGCAATGCAAGCGAAGTCGTACGAGCTTCATTGCGGATGATGGAGCAGGAAGAACAGAAGCTTGAAGCCTTGCGACAAGCCTTGATCGATGGTGAAAACAGCGGTCCAAGCACGCCGCTCGATATGGTGGAAATTCGCCAAAACGCTAAGAAAAAAGCGGGCTTGGCGCCATAGATGGCTCGTATCGTCAAATCACCAAAAGCCGAAACCGACTTGGAAAATATCTGGCTCTGCAGCTTTGAGAGATGGAATGAAGAACAAGCCGACCGGTACTATGACGAGTTGATCAGGGGCATCGAAAGGCTTTCGGACAACCCAATGCTAGGCAAATCACGAGAGCAAATCCGGAAAGGCTATCGTTCCATCCAGATCAATCGTCACGTCGTCTACTACCGCCTGCAAGACAACATCATCGATATTGTGCGCGTTCTGCATCAGCGCATGATGCCGGAAAAATATATCTGATTCTTGTGGAATGAATTAACAGCGTACGAACAATAGTAAGATGAATGGATGCAGGAAATGAATAGCTGACTGTTGGAGTGCGGTGGGATCAGGCTCCCCAATCTGATCGCATTTTTCTCTAACGCGTTTCCGTCGCCCGTGTGCCGGCAATGGCATCGCGGATGAGGGCGATGGTTTCGTCGATCCCATAGAGGGCGATGAATGACCCCATCCGCGGTCCTTCGTCCTGGCCAAGCAGGATTTGATAGAGGGCGAGAAACCAGGCGCGCAGGTCGGAAAAGCAGGCGTGCCGTTTGCCTGTTTCATAGACTTGCGTTTGGATGGTTTCCGCTTCGGCATTGGCCGGAAGGTTTTCGATGGCGTGCGCCAAGTCTTCCAGCGCGGCCATCTCGTCGGTCGTCGGCGGCCGATACTGTTTGGTCGGCTTGACGAAATCCCGGTAATACTCGATGGCGTGATCGACCAGACGGTCGAGAACCGGCGCCGATTCCGGTGTCGCGCCGGGACGGTAGCGGGCAATGAAGTGCCAAAGAACGCCTTTGTCTTCGGTATGGCAGACGCTGGCGAGATTGAGCAGAACGTTGTAACTCAGCACCGCCGCTTCCGTGGACGGGTGCCCACTGTGGATGTGCCACACGGGGTTGGTGAGCTGTTGCCCTTCGTCTTGCGCCGGAAAACGATCGAGCAGACCCAAATATTCATCAACAGTCTTCGGGATCACGTCGAAATAGAGGCGCTTCGCCGTCTTCGGTTTTTGGAACATGAATAGCGCTAAACTTTCCGGCGGCGCATAGCGGAGCCATTCTTCAATTGCCAAGCCATTGCCCTTGGATTTGGAGATCTTCTCGCCGTTTTCATCCAGAAACAGCTCGTACGCGAAACCGACCGGCGGACGGCCCCCGAGAATGCGGCAGATCTTCCCCGACAGGGCGGCCGAGTCGACCAAGTCCTTGCCGTACATTTCATAGTCCACTTCGAGGGCCGCCCAGCGCATCGCCCAGTCCGCTTTCCACTGGAGCTTGCACTTGCCGCCGGTTACCGGCGTCTCGACCTTACGGCCGTCTTCACGCTCGTAGACGATGGTGCCGGCGTTCACGTCGCGATCGAACACGCGCGCCTGCAGCACGCGCCCGGTATCAGGGCAGACGGGAAGAAACGGGCTGTAGGTGGCTCTGCGTTCGGGGCCGAGCGTGGGCAGGATCGTTTT
>JAHCKI010000207.1 GCA_026125865.1 Rhodospirillales bacterium | reverse complement strand
GTGATCTACGTCACGTTCATCGTCACCAGCATGATCGAGGATCGCGGCTTCCCGGATTCGACGGCGGGTACGTTCTGGTCCTGGCTCGGCGTATTGAGCCTCGCATCGGGTCCATTGTTCGGCACCCTCTCGGACTATGTGGGACGCCGGGCCGGCCTCATGATCGTGTTCGCGTTTCACCTCAGCGCCTATTTACTTGCCGCCGCGCCGCTGCCCGACGCGTTCCTGTTCTTGTCCATCGGCTTGTTCGGGATCTCCGCATGGAGCATCCCCTCGATCATGGCCGCCGCCGTCGGCGACTACATGGGCGCCGAACACGCCGCCGTCGGATTCGGAACGATCACCGTGGTGTTCGGCATCGGCCAAATCCTCGGCCCGGGCGTGGCCGGCATGGCGGCAGAGAGCGCCGGCAGCTTTACCGTCAGCTTCGCGATCGCCGCAGCGCTGGCGGCACTGGCGATCGGGCTTTCGGCGTTCCTGAAACGGCCGCCGAGTTGAACATCGCGCGGGCGTGAGCGCTTTGAGCGAGGCGAGCCCATATGAAGTACGGCCTCGCTCCGAAAAGGGCAGAGATGGGCCGATTTGATCGTGGTTCGTGCCATACAAGGCGAGTAAAATCACCGGAGAGATATCGCCCCGACCCGGCGGGCTTTCTTTGTTTCGGTCATTGCCATTTTCCTGTCGAGGGGCAGATAGTCCTTGCGTGATTTCCGTGGCGCGCTTCCGATCCATTGGGTAGCGCGGCGCGGGGGGTAGGGTTCGCAATGTGCATCCCATAGAGGAGGGGACATTCATGCGTGTCATTTTCACAGCTCTCGCGGTCTTGTTGATTTCCTGGAGCGCGAAAGCGGAAAAGCCGGAACACTTTATTGTCGATACTGCCGAAGACCTCGCGCAACTTTGTAGCGCCAAGCCCGAGAGCGAAACGTACGCCGCGGCGATCCACTTCTGTCACGGATTCGCTTCCGGCGCCTATCACTACTATAAGGTCGAGGCTCTCTCAAACCCGGCAAAAGAGTTCATCTGTTTCAAAGAACCGATGCCGACACGCACATCAGTTCTTAATGATTTCGTGGGATGGTTGCACGAAAACCCCCAGTACAAGTCCAACGAAGCCGTTGATGTGCTATTTCGGTACCTGGGCGAAACCTACCCCTGCAAAAATTAACCCGAGCACAAGCAAGGAGAAACCAACATGAAAAAAGTTATGGCCGTAGCTCTGATTTCAGCGCCGTTGCTCGCGGGTTGCGCCGGCATGAGCGATACGCAGCAACGGACACTGACGGGTGGTGCCGGTGGCGCCGCGGGCGGCGCCATCATCGGCGCCTTGGCCGGCAATGCCGCCATGGGCGCGGCCATCGGCGGTGTGGCTGGTGTCGCCGGCGGATACCTTTTCGACCAACATAAAAAGAGCGAAGAGAGCGCCTATCGCAAGGGCTATCAAGACGGTCAAAAAAAATAA
The DNA here is from genome assembly GCA_026125865.1 of Rhodospirillales bacterium. Taxonomy (GTDB): domain Bacteria; phylum Pseudomonadota; class Alphaproteobacteria; order Rhodospirillales; family Defluviicoccaceae; genus JADJXQ01. The sequence goes on along the minus strand of JAHCKI010000207.1, from coordinate 3,406 downwards.
GTGGAAGCGAGAAACGCCCACCGGTAGGACCGTCAGGTCAGCCCTCGAATGGCCGTACCGTGTGGGCGTGATTGAGCGGCCCGTGGCCACGGCCGAAATCGGGCGCCGTGCGGATCGCTTCCCAGACGTAGGCGCGCCCCCGCGCCACGGACTGACGGAGGCTCAAGCCTTGCGCGATGCCCGTTGCGATGGCGGAGGCCAGGGTGCAGCCCGTGCCATGGGTATTGCGGGTGTCTTGGCGGGGACTTGAAAAAGTTTCTCGGACGCCGTTGCGATCCGCCAAAACATCCAGGACGTCATGGCCCTCGGCGTGCCCCCCTTTGATGAGAGCGGCGCCGGGTCCCAGCGCCAACACTGCCTCGGCCAAGTGCACCTGATCAGTGGATGGATCCGCGACGCCGTCGCCGGCAAGCGCTTGCGCCTCGGGCAAATTGGGTGTCACGACCCGGGCCATCGGCACGAGATTGATTTTCAGGGCGGCCACGGCCTCGGGCGCCAACAAACTGTGTCCGCCCTTGGCCACCATGACCGGATCGACAACGATAGGAACGTCCCTCGCCAATTCCCCGAGAACCGCGCAAACCGCATCGATGATGTCGGCTCGGTGCAACATCCCGACCTTGACGCAGTCCGCACCAAGGTCCGACAACACCACGCGCAACTGTTGTTCGACGAAGTCGGCCGGAACCTCGTGAATCCCGAACACGCCTTCGGTGTTCTGGGCGGTCAGGGCGGTTACCACGGTCATCGCGTATCCGCTGAGGGCGGTTACCGTTTTGATGTCCGCCTGGATACCGGCGCCGCCTCCCGAATCGGAGCCGGCGACGATGAGGACTCTTCCGTGCATGGTCGGCCTGCCGCGATCGGGAATTAGTGTGCCGCCGCCTGCTGAATTTCGGTGCAGATGTCGTCGACGATCGCGTTGAGCATACCGTTGTCTTCGCCTTCCGCCATGACGCGGATAACGGGTTCGGTTCCCGACTTGCGGATCAGCAAACGGCCGGCCTCGCCAAGCTTTTTCTCGCTGTTGGCAATGACTTTCTTGACCTTGTCGTTATCCAACGGTTGCCCGCCGTTGAACCGCACGTTCTTGAGAAGCTGCGGCAGCGGCTCGAATACGCGGCAGACCTCGCTCGCCCGGCGTTGCGACTGGGTGATCACAGCCAGGACCTGCAACGCCGCGATCAATCCGTCGCCCGTCGTCGCATAGTCGCTGAAGATGAGGTGGCCCGACTGCTCGCCGCCGATATTGTAACCGTGTTTACGCATGTGCTCGACCACATAGCGGTCGCCCACCTGTGTCCTGGCCAGCGTCAGCCCCCGCGCCTTCAGATAGCGCTCGAGGCCGAGGTTGGACATGACCGTCGCGACGGCGCCATTGCCCTTAAGCTTGCCGGTCGTGCGCCAATTGTCGGTGATCATCGCCATGACCTGGTCGCCATCGATGAGGCTACCGGTTTCATCGGACAACACCACGCGGTCACCGTCGCCGTCCAATGCAATGCCTAGATCCGCCCGATATTGGATGACCTTGTGGCGCATCTCATGCGGCGAAGTGGATCCGCAATCCTGATTGATGTTGCGACCATCGGGCGAGACCCCGATGGGGATGATCTCCGCGCCCAATTCCCACAGCACTTCCGGCGCGACCCGATATCCCGCGCCGTTGGCGCAATCGAGAACGATTCGCAGCCCCGACAAGGTCGATCCCTTGGGGAATGTCTGCTTGGCGAATTCCACATAGCGCCCCATAACGTCCTCAAGGCGGCGAGCCCGACCCAGCTCGCTCGGCGGCGCCAGCTTATCGTCCATCCCGTTCAGAACATGACGCTCGATCGCAAGCTCGACATCGTCGGAAAGCTTGTGCCCATCCGGCCCGAACAGCTTGATTCCGTTGTCCTCATACGGGTTGTGAGATGCCGAAAGCATCAATCCGAGGTCGCATCGCATGGACCGCGTCAGCAGCGCAACCGCCGGTGTTGGCAGTGGCCCGACCAGAATGACGTCCATGCCCATGGAGATCAGACCCGCCGTCAAGGCCGGTTCGAGCATATACCCCGAGAGCCGCGTGTCCTTGCCGATCAGCGCCCGGTGCTTATGGTCGCCGCGGCGAAAGTGCAGACCCGCCGCCATGCCGACCCTGAGCGCCGTGCTCGCCGTCATCGGTTCGCAGTTCGCTGTCCCGCGGATTCCATCGGTTCCGAAAAGCTTCCTTTTCATCGCTCAGCAACTGCTCCTGTCTCAAAGATCCACCACAACATAATGCAATTTTAGATTGCAATGCAACCGGTTTATCGGCAGTTTAAAATTGTATTCCCCTGCCGACTCCGAATTGCGCCGCATCCGCCAATGCCGACCAAACTGCCAACGCTTGGCGTGTTTCGAACACATCGTGTACGCGTAGAACATGGGCCCCTTTGGATGCCGCCCACAGCCCCGCCGCCAAAGACCCGGCAACCCGCCGTTGCGGCGGCTCGCCTCCACTCAAACGTGCGATGAAACTCTTTCGGGAGAGACCGATGACAACCGTGCAACCCAAGTCATGATAGAGATGTAAACGATTAAAAATAGCCAAATTGTGGTCGACTGTCTTCCCAAAGCCGATTCCCGGGTCAACGGCGATGCGGTCTCGGGGTATTCCCGCCGCCTCACACGCCGCCACACGGGATGCCAACCAATCCAGAATATCACCGACGACATCGTCGTAGTGGGGCGAAACCTGCATGGTGCTCGGATCGCCCTGCATATGCATCAGGATAACGTGAACGCCGGATTCCGCGACGACCGACAATGCCCGTGGATCGCCTGTCAACCCGGAGACGTCATTGACGATGGTCGCGCCAGCATCGATACAGGCTTCCATGACGTCGGCGCGCCGTGAATCGATCGATACGACCGCGCCGGCCGACGCCAATTCGCGCACCACCGGGAGAACACGGTCGATTTCCTCCACGACGGGGACGGGCGAAGCACCGGGACGGGTGGACTCGCCGCCAACATCGATAATGTCGGCGCCGTCGTCCATGAGGGCGAGGCCGCGCGCCACCGCCTTCGTCGTCTCAAGGGTTTCGCCGCCATCCGAAAAACTGTCCGGCGTCACGTTGACGATGCCCATGAGGCGCGTGCGGTCGAGGGCAATGCCCGCGAAGCTCGCCGGTAGGGAAGGCCGAATTTCGCTCATGGTCAGCGGCCTTCGGTTGGTCAGCGTGTTGGCCGGCGGTTATTGGCCCGGCTGCGGTTCCGCTTCGAAGCCGCCCCGCCGCCCACTCTTGCTTTTGCTTGAACCGCTGGATGGAACCGAACTCCGGCGCCCGGAATCCTTTTTCGGCGGTTCGTCAAGGTGTTCCGGCCGAATGATGGGTTCGCCGCGCAACAAACTCTCGACCTCCTTGCCGCTCAGCGTTTC
>JAHCKI010000206.1 GCA_026125865.1 Rhodospirillales bacterium | reverse complement strand
ACCGGTGCAGAGCAGGAAGCCGCGGCGGAACCCGAGGCGGAGGACCGCGGCGATGAAGGCAAGAAGGGCCGCCGGCGGCGGCCGCGGCGGCGCAAGCGAAGCAATGGCGATCAGGAAGCCATATCGGACGAAGGACGCGACGCTTGGGCTGAAACCGCCACCGCCGCGTCTGAGACGGCCGAGGAAGGAGACGCCGGTCCCGAAGGTGACGGTGAACCGGAAGGTGAGCCTGACGCCGAAGGCGAAGGCGGCGAGGATGATGCGGACAAAGCGCAGAAAAAACGTCGCCGCCGTGGTAAGCGCGGTGGCCGGCGGCGTGCGCGTAAGCCTTCCGATGAAGACGCCGGCGCCGATGAGGATTTGGCGGCCGAGGCGGAACGCTTCGAAGTGCCAATTCAGGCAGGTCTCGCCCCTGATCCTCTGCTAGAGGGCGTGAGCCTTGAGAGCGCGGATTGGGGTGAGACCGAACAACCGTCGTCCGAACCGCATGAGTGGATGATCGGCGAGCAAAGTGAGCCGAGTGAGCCGGGCGAGCAAATCGAGCAAGCCGAAACAAGCGAAGCGGTCGACGCCGATGTATTTGCGGAAGCGGGCGCGTCTGCGAGCGACGACGAAGAAACGGCCTCGGAACCCGGCGCGGAACAGCCGTTCGTCGCACCGGAAGTCATATTCGCACCGCCGCCGGAGGATATCCCATCGGAGGGCCTGCACCGGTCGCAACCGGATCAGGACGTTGCCGACGATGAGGACCTTGCCGCCGGCGACAATGCAAACGAAAATCGCGAAAGCAACATGGCGGCCACCGAACCGGAAGAAGCAAGCGAAAGCATTGAAGAAGTAAGCGAAGACCACGAAGACGGCGCAGACGAACCGCAAAGCGGCGAAGTCGCCGTCGACACTTCCGAAGAACGGGCCTCGGACACTTTCTTCGACGAAGAGCGTACGCCCGATCACACAGAGGAAGAGGTGGCGCGCGGTGATGTCGAGGAAAACGACAATAAGGAAACGGAACGGGCCGAGATGAGCCGGACGGTCGTCATCAATGTCGGGACCGATCGCGGTCAAACCCCTGAAGGAGGGCGCCGCAAAGGGTGGTGGCAACGCTTCATCAGTTAGAGCACGACCATGCGATCAAGTGACTCGACTTAATCGCATTTTGCTCTAGAGCACGGCGCGATCAGATTGGGTCAATCTGATCGCGCGGTCGTGCTCTATACCTTTAGAATCTAGAGCAAACCCATGCGATCAAGTGATTCGATTTGATCGCATTTTGCTCTAGGGGGGGCATGCGTTCGGAGCGTCGGGTCGGTATCACCAAGCCGACAACCGGCGCACCGCTTCCGACATATCTTCCGTGGAGCCGGCGAATGAGAAGCGGATAAAGCGGTTTCCGCGAAACGGGTCGAAGTCCACGCCCGGCGTCACGGCAACACCGGTTTCGGCGAGCATCTGCCCGCAGAACGCCCGGCTGTTTTCGGTCATGCTGGCGACGTTGGCGTAGATGTAGAAGGCGCCCTCCGCAGCCGCCAAATCGGCGAAACCGGCTTGCGGCAACTCTCGCAGCAAAATATCCCGATTGCGGGCGTAGCGGGCGACGTTGCCATTCAGTTCGTCGATGCAGTCAAAAGCAGCGATGGCGGCGCGCTGGGACAGGGTCGGCGGCGAGATAAAGAAGTTTTGCGCCAGGCATTCAACGGACCGAAGAACCGGTTCCGGTAGCACCATCCAGCCGATACGCCACCCCGTCATCGAAAAATATTTGGAAAAGCTGTTGATGACGATGGCGTCCTGGGTGAGCGACAAGACCGTCGAAGCGGCGCGCTCGTATGTAATGCCATGGTAGATTTCGTCCGAGATCAGGCGTACCCGCCGCTCCCGGCAGTAGGTGGTCAGGTCCGCCAACTCCTGTTCATGGAGCATGGTTCCGGTCGGGTTGGCCGGACTGGCGACGATCAAACCATCCAGGCGTCCATCAATTCGATCCAACAACGACGGTGATGGTTGAAAGTTGGTATCCGGTCCAACCATCAAGTCGATCACCTGGATTCCCAAAGCGGACAGGATATTGCGATAGGCAGGATAGCCCGGACTCGCCAAAGCAACACGATCGCCAGCATCGAAAACCGCCAGGAACGCCAACACAAAGGCGCCCGATGAGCCGGTGGTCACCGCCACTCGCCGCCAATCCACCTCGACGCCGTAGGTTTCCTTGTAAAAAAGCGCAATCCGACGGCGCAGCGGTTCCAGCCCAAGGGCGTCGGTATAGCCAAGCCGGTCGGTTTCGAGCGCCTCCCTCGCGGCATCGAGAACGCGCGACGGCGCGGCCGTGCTGGGTTGTCCGACCTCCAGGTGGAGAACATCGTCCCCTTTCGCTGCGCGTTCATTGGCGGCGCGCATCACGTCCATGACGATGAACGGCGAAATGGCGCCGCGTATCGATGCTTTGAGTGTCATTTCGTTATCCGTCGCCGCTCCGTCCTATCTCGACCCGGCGGCAAGGCCGTGCCCCCGCGGATCGGTCGCGACCATGCAGGTATCTTCGTTGGGCGGCAACCCGTCCGTGCATACGGCGGCATTGACCCGACCCAATTCCTTGGCAGGTACGGGACGATAACCACGCCCCGTGAGCGGGTCCGAAATTTGAGTGCCGAAACCTTCCTCAAAAAAAGCAACGGACGGATCGGCGACGCCAAGGACCCGTTTCGCGGCGATGGCATCGGTAAGCGACATTTCTCCCAACAGCGTTCTCGCCGCGACACCGACCATGGCGCTTGGGGCCGCGATTCCTCCCGAAGCCGCGCCCGCAAAGTAGAACGCACCCACATTCTCGTTGACGATCAGCATGGGGCCCAGCGCCTCGGCCCCGCGGCCACCGGTGCCGGGCGCGGCGGCCAGCACGATGCCGGTTCCGGGTGCCACTCGCCCGGTTCCGAACGGGCTGTTGAGAGTGACGGCGCAGGCCGCCGCCGAGCCATCGCGATCGAATGCCACAAAGGTGGTTGCCGAGGGGTTTTCCGGACGCACGCCCACCTCGGTCGGCGCATCTCTCATGATTTCGGCTAGACGAGATGGGGCCACCAATGACTGACCGTCGCCGGAAACCCTTCCATCCCCTCGCAACCAGCGGTCCCTGTGGGCCATCACCCGTGATCCGACCTCCACCAACATGGTGGAGCGTTCCTGGGGCGAGGCACGGCCGAACCCCTCGTCTTCGAGAATAGCCCACAACTGCGCCGCCACGACGCCACCAACCGCCGGCGGGGACGCGAAATGGGCCACCTCGTCACCCCAGGACAGCTTGATGGTTTCGCGAACAGCCGGCGTGTAGTCCCGAAGTTCCGCGGCGTCCAAACCGCCGCCGGCAATCCGCGCCGCCTCTACAACCCGTTGCGCCAACGGTCCCGCATAGAAGGAACCGGCGCTTTCGGTGCGAATCCTGGATATCACCGCGGCAAGTTCCACCTGGCTCAATCGTTCGCCTTCCCGAACCAAGCCGCTTCCGTCCCTCGACGCGAACACCCGCGCAAATTCTGGGTCCGTGCGCAATGCCTGCTCCAACGGCTGAAGTTCACTGGCGAACGCGCGGGAAACGGAGAAACCGAACCGCGCCAAACTCTCCGCCGGCGCCAACAGTTGTGTCCATCGCAACCGGCCGAACCGGGCATGGAGCAGAAAAAAGCCGCGGATGTTGGCGGGGATGGCCGCCGGACGATCGGCGGATGCATCGAAATGAATGCCCGTGCGCGGCAGGAATTCAATGGTCTTGGCGGAGCGGTCCTCACCGTTGAACGCTACGCACACACCGCCGCCGCCGAGGCTCGCCGATGACGGAAGCGTCACCGCCGACGCGAAATACATGGCGACGACAGCATCGGCGGCCGTCCCCCCCGCCGAAAGGACATCCCGCCCGACGGCGACCGCGTGCGGTTCGTCGGCCGCCACGCCTCCGAGAAAGCCCTCGACGGCGCCGATCGTTCCCACTTCAACATCGTCGCTGCCACAACCAGCGAGGACGGCGAAGAGTCCCACGACCATCATTTGACGTCCCAATCCTCGGACACTACCTTCGAATTGGAACAGCGAGCGTAATACCGTGCGAATGTGCATTCGTGTCCTCTTGACCGTAGTCCTCACGGTCGGTCTTGTGTTGCTCCGGCCACCCGACGCCGTGGCCAAGGGGCTGTCGACGATTCGGGATGCCGAGATCGAGAGCATCATCCGTCGCTTCGCGACGCCGATCTTCCAGGCCGCCGGTCTTAGGCCGGAAGCTGTGGAGATTTACCTGGTCAAAGACAACAGCATCAACGCATTCGTTGCGGGAGGCCAGAAGCTTTTCATAAATACCGGATTGTTGACGCAAAGCGAGAGTGCCAACCAAGTCATCGGCGTCATCGCACACGAGGTCGGACACATCCAAGGGGCTCATTTGGCCCGCACCCACGACGCCATGCGCAACGCCACCGTTGAATCCATCCTGGCCATGGCGATCGGCGTCGCGGCGGCGGTCGCCAGCGGCAAGGCGGAGGTGGCAGCAGCGGCCATGGCCTCCGGGCAGGAAGCGGGACTGCGAAGCTTCCTGCGATACAGCCGTACGCAGGAAGGCGCCGCCGACGCAGCGGCCATGCGACTGTTGGACGCGACCCATCAGTCGGCCGATGGTCTGCTTCGCTTTTTGCGAAAAATGGAAGATCAGGAATTATTGGTCGCCGGCCGCCGAGATCCATACCTTCTGTCCCATCCATTGTCGCGTGACCGCATCATCGCTCTGGAGGACTTTGTCGAAAAATCGCGCCATACCGACGTCCCGGAATCCCCGCATTTGCAGCATCTGCACCGGCGCATGGTCGCCAAGCTCATCGCTTTTTTGGAGCCGT